>JASFIX010000249.1:0-6328 GCA_050122435.1 Desulfobacterales bacterium | reverse complement strand
CACCAGGGCGCCCAGCTGGGTGGCTCCCAGATTGGCCAGCGACCCGTTAAAACTGCCTAAAGGGGTGCGCACCGCACTTACAATGACTGCCTCTTTCATACGCGATTCTCCTGTCAAAATTTAAAAATGGTAAAAGTTTATTTTTAAATCAATATATTCTCTATAGTGCATAACGCCTGAATGCAAGCCCCAATGCAAACTGAGCGAGCGCTCAATCAATGAATAGCATGACTATTTTCGGATTGTCAAGTTTTTCGAAACCTCCTGACAGTTTTTAAATTAACTATTTGAAATATAACAAAAAATTATTAATATAGAATAAATGAGCCGGGTTTATAAAGCTATTGACAAACAAAGCCGACTCCATTAAAAATAAAAATATGACCGAGCGCTCGTTCAGGAAGAAAGGGTTTCAATACCATCATGATCGTCCTGGTGCTCTTTTCCGTCCTAAATATGGCATCAAATACGAGTGCGAGGACACCGACCAAGGATTGGCAAATGAATATCGAATATTGAAGATTGAATATTCAATCTTCAATTGTCAATTCATACAGGAGGAGATATATGAATGATAACGTTTTATTAATAGAAGAAGAAAGCGGTGTTGCTATATTGACCTTAAACCGTCCGGAGGTCATGAACTCATTCAATTTTGCCATGTTGCATGCACTGCGAGATCAGATTGATTCCATTCGTTTCAAGCCGGAAATACGGGTGGTTATCATTACCGCGGCCGGTGAGAAGGCCTTTTGTGCCGGAGCGGATCTTAAAGAACGGGCGACGCTACCACCGGATAAGGTGAAAGAATACATCTTTACCATCCGCAATCTGTTCACTTCCATTGAACAACTCAACAAGGCGGTGATTGCGGCTGTAAACGGTATCGCATTGGGCGGTGGCACCGAGCTGGCCCTGGCCTGCGATATCCGGATTGCATCCACGAATGCGGCCATGGGCCTGACCGAAACCCGCCTGGCCATCATTCCCGGCGCCGGCGGCACCCAACGATTGCCGCGGCTGGTCGGGCGCGGAAAAGCCAAAGAACTTATTTTTACCGGGCAGCGCATCGGCGCAGAAGAAGCCCTGCGCATCGGATTGGTCAACCAAATTTGCGAGCAGAAAGATCTGCTGGATGAATGCAAAAAAATGGCGGCCATGATCTGTGAAGCCGGCCCGGTGGCCATTGAACAGGCCAAGTATGCGATCAACCATGGCCTGGAAACCGATCTAAACACCGGTCTGGCCATCGAATCCAACGCATACTGGGTTTGCATTCCGACTGAGGATCGGCTTGAAGGGCTGGCCGCTTTCAAGGAGAAACGCAAACCGGTATATAAAGGCAGGTAAGGAAGATGGTTGGTCATCCGACTAAACGGGATATATAGCTGCGAGATCTAATTCCATCAACTGTCCGTCGGTCGTCGTCCGTTGTCCGTAGCTATAATTGGATCTGATTTTGATTTAATTTTCTACCACGGACAACAGACAACTAACAACTGACAAGGAACGGATGAAAACTAAACGACGATATTAATTTATATTAAGTATAAATTGACTAAAGAAAGGAGAGAAAAACCGATTATGACTGAATATGATTACTGGAAAATATTTCCAAGAATGCCCAAAAAAGTAACCATCGGTGACATCACCGTCAGGGATGGATTTCAACATCTGGAGCAATTTATTTCTACCCGGGCCAAGACGTTTTATGCCGAAGAATTGATATTTGCCGGCTGCCGCAACATTGAGGTCACCAACCTCGGGAATCCTTATCTCATGCCGCAATTCAGCGATGCCGAGGAAGTTTTAGCCCATCTGAGAAGCGATCGCTTCAAAAACCGCTGTGCTAAAAAAGGGGTTAACTATGATGACCTTTGCATCACGGCGGTTACCATCCGGGAGGGTGCTGTTGATCGAGCGATCCAACTCAAGGATAAAGGGGTGGGGCCTGATCGATGTTTGATGATGGTTTCAACCGAAGAAGAACATCATTTTGCCAATTCCGGAACAACCCTGCCGGAGTACTGGAAAGAGGCAGAGCGCTGCATCCAAAAATGTTCAGATGCGGGCCTGAAAATGTGTGGCACGGTCAGCACCATCTGGGGCAGCCCGATCGCCGGAGCTACTGAACTGCAGGATGCCGTCGATTTTACCAAACGCTGGCTCGAAATCGGTGCATCCGACATCGAACATGCCGATCATGACGGCAGCGCATCAGCCCCGGATGTGTATCGTTATTTTTCCATGATATTGGATCAAATCCCGGATACATCCCTTCACATCGCCCATTTTCACGAAACCAAACGGGTTGCCGCGGCCTCGATTCTGGCAACCCTGCAGGCCGGTATCACGCATTTTGAGGCCACCCTGGGCGGCATGGGCGGACAGCCGGCGAATTTTCTGGACGACTGCCCAGTGCCGGGGACCGGTGAATACTATTATGAAGATCCGCGGTATGTCGGTCTGTCCTGTCTGGAAGATATGCTGGTTCAAATTGACGAAATGGGCATAGAGCACGGCTACAACGTGGATCGCGTTTTGTGGCTGGGACGCCAGATGGAACGCACCGTCGGCAAGCGCCTGCGCAGCGAAGCGGCGATCAATGGAAGGACCTTAAAAGAAGGTCATCCCAAATTCGCACGGCCGGGGCTTAAAAAGCTAAAAGAAAAAATTGGGGAAAAACCCGGTCAAAGCTTTCCCACCGAGTGGGATCCGGAGCCGGTACTGCCGGAGCAATACCGTCCCTAAACTGGCCTCAAAGCCCTTAGGTTAATAATCGAACGGGAGTTAACCGGTATGCCTGATTTAACCAGCTTTACACGCAACCGCTGTACCAGTGTGGAGCAGATCGACGATCAAACATTGCGGTCATCCTGCCGCCTTCAAGATACCCTCACGGATGCCATGGTGGAGGTTCGGGTTAAACTGCCGGATCTTGAAATTATCCAGGCCGCCGGCGAATTTCGTCGCAGCTACAGAGGGGCATGTTTGAACACCAGCGAGGCGCTCCAAAAAATAATTGGTGTTCGGATCGGTTCAGGTATGCTGAAGATAATCGAAGGGTTGCTGGCCGAGGTCACCGAATGCGCTGAGTTGGCCTTTATGGTGGAGGAATGTTGTCATGCGGTGATCCTTTCTTTTACCAAAGGGACCTTAAAAGATATTCCGGAAAGCCTACCGGAAAAAAAGGAATTTTATGCCAAGATGCTAAGGGAAAACACAAGGCTTTATAACCGCTGTGCGGCCTTTGCTCCCGGCAGTTCAATTGTAGGCAATATGTCTCCCCCCAAATAGATCATTGAAATGGGAACTGCTGAGCAGTGCTGAAATACGCTCGAAATAAAGTGACGAATGTCGTCATAAAAGACGCCAACACGTTGGTCGTTCACGGTGTTCTGGATGACGATATTTACAGTCTTGAAATCGATGTAACCATTCAATTATCCAAATTTAAGATTCTATCGCTTAATGGGAAATGGCACCGGTATACCACACCGGATTGTCCCCGAGCGATTCCAATGCTTCAAGACGTCATCGGATTTCGCATTGATGATGAAGGATTTAAGCAAGCGGTTCACAAAATTATTGGACGCAAGGCCTGTCGCCATTACGCCAATTTATTGATCGAGTGTTGCGATTCGGCCAAAGAGGCTGCCCTTATCCATAAATGGAAAGATGCCCGCAAGCGCCATCCGGATCTCGGTTTTGCTGATTTTATTAACAGTGAGAAATCCGAATCGGCGTCCAGCCGCGTGAACGCTCCGATCCGTGTTGAGGAGGAGCGCCGGCCAGATGAGAAGATATCCGTATCAAAAGAGGCTGGGGGCGATGTGCCCGGTACGAAACTTTCTTCCGGGTTCACCATTGATTTACATGTTCATACTTATCCGGCCTCTCCCTGTAGTTCAGCCATAGCAGATGATCTGATTCAAGAAGCCAAGCGGATTGGGTTGGATGCCATTTGTTTCACGGATCATAATTTCGTGTGGGAACCGGAGCGGATCATAGCGCTTCAAAAAAAACACCAATTCTTGATCCTGCGCGGCAATGAAATTACCACCGATCAGGGAGATATGTTGGTGTTTGGTCTTGATGAGGATATTCAGGGGATCATATCGATCGCGTCGCTCGGGCAAAAGGTTATGGCGGCCAACGGATTTATGATTGCCGCCCACCCATTCAGGGGGTTTCTCACATTTGATGCAGCCCATTTAGGGATGACCCCGCAAAAGGCGATGCAAAAAGCACTCTTTAAGCAGGTTGATGCCCTGGAAGTGCTCAACGGAAAAGTTACCCCCAAAGAAAATCAGTTTGCCCATCAAGTGGCCGAAGGCCTCGATCTGCCGGCCACCGGCGGAAGTGATGCGCATGAAGTATTTGAGGTGGGTCAATACGCAACCCGGTTTCCCAAACCGATTCAAAATGAAACCGAACTCGTGGAGGCGCTCAAAAGTGATAATTATGTGGCTGTTGCCTACCGGAAAGAAAGCGGATTTGACTGAACCGCCCAGCACCAAATCTTAAGGAGTATCGCTTATGCAAACACCGCATGATTGGGAAAAGATTGTCAGGAAAATGGAGCTGTTGATGCGGCTGAAATCCTTTCCGGTGGCGTTTAAAATGCTGTCGGATAAAAAGGATCTTGCCAAGATTCCATTCATGCGTCGAACTTCCCATAAGGTAACGCTTTGCCAATTGATTACCCAGGTTCGAAATTTTGATTGGACGGTGGGAGCCGATTTAGATGATTTTCTTTTCTCTACTTGTGCGTCCATTATCGGCCTAACGGATATGCCGGCAGTTCACAAAGACGGAACTTTCCGGAGTATCGTCTGGGTCAAAACCAAAGAAGATGGCCGGAAATTCGAGGCGGCGATTCCACGTCTGCCGCTGGGTAAATACAAGGCGGTGGCCCTCGCGCCTCTGGTGTATAATCCGTTTGAACCGGATATGGTCCTTATCTATGCCAATCCCGCTCAAATGATGTTGCTGATAAATTCACTACAATTTGAAGATTATGAAGTAATGCAATTTTTCTGCGTGGGCGAATCTTCCTGTTCAGATGCGATTGCCAGATGCTACCATACCGCCAAGCCCGCATTGACCATTCCATGTTATGGCGAACGGCGCTACGGACACGCTCAGGATGATGATCTTGTCATGGCGTTGCCGGCCGATGTGATGCAAAAAGCGTTGATAGGTATGGAGGCGCTTTACAAAAGAGGCGTTCGCTATCCGATCAGCTTTGCCGGCGCCGAAACCGATGTGGCCTCATTATTTCCTCCGGCCTATGCAAACCTGGAGGACCTTGTTAAAAAAATAAAAGGGAATGACCACCGTTTGGTTTTGGCGGTCACCGGCGGGATTGCTACCGGCAAGACCACCGTCGCAAACATGTTAACGGAACTGGGGGCCCCCCACATCGATTTTGACGTGTTGGCCAGACAGGTTGTTGAACCCGGAACGCCGGCCCTTAAAAAAATCGTTGAATATTTTGGGAAGCAGGTTCTGCAGGAAGATGGCACCCTGGATCGGAAAAAGCTTTCCAAAATCGTTTTCCAGGATATTGAGAAGCGAAAAAAACTGGAAAGCTTTACCCACCCGGCCATACTGGAAGAATTTTTGAGACAAATCGATGCGATTGCCAAAACCGACCCGAACGCTATTATTCAGGTTTCAGTCCCGCTTTTAATAGAGCTGAATCTACAGTATATGTTCGATAAAATTTTGGTCGTCTATGCCGGCACAAAGCAGCAGGTGCAGCGGCTTTGTAAAAGAGATAAGATCAGCCAAGAAGAAGCCGCTAACATTCTCAAAGCCCAGATGCCCATCGACGAAAAAGTGGGTTATGCGGACTTTGTTGTTCGAAACGAGACCAATTTGAAAGAAACCCGACGCCAGGTTGAAAAAATTTGGCAAGCACTAAAGAAAGATCAACAAAAATCCTAATTGCCTTATGCTTTTCGCCGGATTCTGCAGGAGATCCCCTTCAGGTTGGGAGTTCCGAATTCTCTGCCCAGCGTTTCCATCGAGGTGAGCATATTAAAATTGGCTGTTTTCCAGTCGAACTGGGATTCGGATTTTGCTTCGGGAAACCACCATCCATACGAGGCATTGATCACTTTCGGATGAATGTCGTCGTTTAGATGCGCAATTTGTGTGATCTCACCGTTGCGGTTTTCAATGATTACCGCATCCCCATCCTCGATACCCAATTTTTCTGCCGTTTCCGGATGGATTTCAACTTTTGGATGTTTTCTTTTGTCTCTGAGCGGCTTCAGCCACCGGTACGATGAGTGCAGGTAATAGCGGCTTTTGGCGCTGG
>JASFIX010000248.1:0-6344 GCA_050122435.1 Desulfobacterales bacterium | reverse complement strand
ACTATCTCTATAATAGCCTGAGCGATGATACGGCCATTGTCAGCCTCATGTGGGGCAACAATGAAACCGGAGTGATTTTTCCAATCGAAGAAATCTCCTCGGAGGTTAAAAGCCGGGGGATTTTATTTCATACCGATGCCGTGCAGGCCGTGGGCAAAATTCCCATGAATGTCGGCGAGACCGGCGTGGATATGCTTTCGCTTTCCGGCCACAAGTTTCATGCCCCCAAGGGAATCGGCGCACTATATATCCGCAAAGGCACTAAATTTTCGCCGTTTATGATCGGTGGCCATCAGGAATGGGGCCGCCGCGGTGGGACTGAAAATACGGCATCGATTGTCGGCTTAGGCAAAGCCGCCGAATTGGCAGCTGCACACCTTGCGGAAAATGGTTATGAACGTATCAGTCGGATGCGAGACAAACTTGAGCAAACCCTGCTGGACAGGGTACCCAACGCATTGATCAATGGAGACCCGACCAACCGTTTGCCCAATACGACCAGCGTTGCTTTTGAATACGTAGAAGGAGAAGCGATCCTGTTGATGATGAATGAATACGGTATCTGTGCATCTTCGGGCTCGGCCTGTACCAGCGGTTCGCTGGAACCTTCCCATGTTTTGCGTGCCATGGGCGTTCCCTTTACCGCGGCCCACGGCTCCATTCGATTCAGCCTCAGCCGTTATAATACGGAAGATGAAATTGATGTGATTCTGGAAAAATTGCCTCCCGTCATCGAGCGCTTAAGAGAGCTGTCGCCCTTTTGGAAACAAGCAATGGGGACTTGATTGCGGATTTCAGATTGCGGATTGCGGATTTGAAATACATTCACCGCAGAGACTCAAAGGTCGCAAAGATTTAAAAATATTATCTCTGCGCACTCTGCGTCTCTGCGGTGAAAAAATCTATACTTTCTGGCGAATCTTATTCGTGAGCCATTCGATCCAGGGCTCGAAGCCCTCTTCGGTTTTAGCGGAAATTTCAAAAACCGGCATTTGCGGATGAACCTGGTGGATGTAATCGACCGCTTTTTCTTTTTCGAAATCCAGATAGGGCAGCAAATCAACCTTATTTAAAAGCGCTGCCTCACATTCGCGAAACATCAGCGGGTATTTTACCGGCTTGTCTTCGCCCTCGGTCACACTTAACACTACCACGCGTGAATCTTCACCGATATCAAATTCGGCCGGGCAGACCAGATTGCCCACGTTTTCAATCACCAGAAAGTCGATATCATCCAAATCCAGTGTGACGGCTGCTTTTTCAATTACATGCGCAACCAGGTGACAATCCCCGCCAAACTCGTCGGTATTGATCTGCACCACCGGCGCTCCGGTATTCGCCAAGCGATCGGCATCGTGGGTGGTGCAGATATCGCCGACGATCACCGCGCTTTTTATTTCCGGCATAATTCGCGCAAGGGTTTTTTCCAGGGTGGTGGTTTTACCTGAGCCCGGGGAACTCATGACATTGAGCACGAAAAGGCCTTTTTCGGCAAAAAGCCGGCGGTTTTGTTCGGCCATTTTTTCGTTTACATCCAGAACCCGGCGGACGACCTTGATCTCCCGGGTTCCGCTTTTTTGGGTGCTCACATCGTTCTGCAGACGGTTCGTATGGGAATGATGGGGTTTATGAAAATCTTTATGATGAAAATAACGCTTTATTTTTAATGTATCACCCGGAATCATGTTTTTCCTCTTCAACGACCTCTATGGATTCAATATCGAGTTCACGTCCGGAAAGGATTTCCAGTGAACCGCTTTGACATGTTTTACAGATAAAAACAGGCTCATCAATCGTCCATTGAGCCTTGCAGTCTTTACAACTAGCGACAACCGGCACTTCTTCAATGACCAGTTTGGCACCCGTAAGCGGCGTGTCTTTGACGGCCACATCGAAACAAAATCGCAGACTTTCGGGCACGACCGCGGCCAATTTGCCAACTTTCAGATTGACCGCAGCAACCCGGGCTTCCCCTAAATCCGCGGGCAGAGAGGCAGTCGCAATTTCGACAATCTGCAGGGCGATACCCATTTCGTGCATCTGAATTTCCAAACTTTGTTTGAGAATTAGTGTTTTGTGTTTGGTGTTTGGTGTTTGGTAATGCGCAAATGGGGCAAATAGACTAAACACTAAATACTAAACACCAAACACTAATCGAAGATTTGAGCGCAGAGTTCGCCGAGGGTGCCCAGGTCCTCGCAAACGTGAACACCACCGGCCTTCATGGCTTCAATTTTAGCCTGGGCCGTTCCGCTGCTGCCGGATATTATGGCGCCGGCATGCCCCATTCGTCTGCCGGGAGGCGCCGTTAAACCGGAAATAAAGCCCACAACCGGAATGGACATATTGCGAGCAATAAAATCTGAGGCGTCTTCTTCCGCCGTCCCGCCGATTTCACCCACCATCACCACACCTTTGGTGGCGGCATCCTGTTCAAAAGCTTCCAGACAATCAATAAAGTTGGTGCCGTTGATCGGATCGCCCCCGATTCCGATACAGGTCGTCTGTCCGATGCCCTGCAGGGTTAATTGATGAACAACTTCGTAGGTCAAAGTCCCGGACCTTGAGACCACACCGATGGGTCCACCGGGTTTGTGAATGGGTCCCGGCATAATCCCAATTTTAGCCTCGCCGGGTGTTATGATTCCCGGGCAATTGGGGCCGATCATGCGAGTGGTTTTATCCTTTAGATAGTTTTTAACCTTCATCATATCCAGCACGGGGATCCCCTCGGTGATCACGACTACCAGATCCAATAGTGCATCAGCGGCCTCCATGACGGCATCTGCGGCAAAAGCCGGGGGAACAAAGATCAGGCTGCAATTGACACCGGTTTCATCGACGGCGTCTTGCACGGTATTAAATACGGGAACATCATCCATTTTTTGCCCGGCTTTGCCAGGTGTCACACCGGCAACAACCTTTGTGCCGTAATCGATGCAATGCCGCGTATGAAATTGCCCTTCCTTGCCGGTTATCCCCTGAACCACAACCCGTGTATCCTTATCTGCAAAAATGCTCACAATCTTTCTCCTGGTTTTATTTTTCACCGCAGAGACGCAGAGGTCGCAGAGAATATTAGTTTATTGTTTTTCTGAGATAAAAAATCTTTTTCTCTGCGTTCTTTGCGCCTCTGCGGTGAGCTATTACAATCAAACGGCTAGCAGCCCTACTGAACGACTTCGGCGATCTTTTGGGCGGCATCTTTTAAATCGGCAGCGGTGATCAGATTCAGACCGGACTCTGCCAGAATTTTGCGCCCCGCTTCCACATTGGTCCCTTCCATTCGCACCACCACCGGCACTTTAATTCCGGTCTTTTTAGCAGCCTCTACCACACCGTTGGCCAGAACGTCACAGCGTAAAATCCCGCCAAATATGTTGATCAAAATGCCTTTGACATTTTTATCACTTAAAATGATACGAAATCCGTTTTCGACCATTTCGGCACTGGCGCCGCCGCCCACATCCAAAAAATTAGCGGGTTCCGCGCCGGCTTGCATGATAATATCCATGGTGGCCATCGCCAGACCGGCGCCATTGACCATGTTGCCCACATTGCCGTCCAGGTTAATGTAATTCAGGTTGAATTTGGAGGCCTCAACCTCGAGCGGGTCTTCCTCATCAAAATCCCGGTATTCCTGAATGTCCGAATGTCTGAAAAGGGCATTATCATCGAAATTCACTTTGGCATCGAGCGCTATCACGGCTTCCTCAGCCGTAATGATCAGTGGATTGATCTCAGCCAGCGAACAATCATAGTCGACAAAAAGCCGGTAAAGATTCTTTAGCATGGCCACAAACGGTTTCATAACAGCCGGGCTCAAATTCAAGCCAAAAGCCACCGCACGGCAATGATAGGGCTGAATGCCCAGCAGCGGATTAATGAAGACTTTAATAATTCGTTCCGGCGTTTCGGCAGCGACCGCTTCGATGTCCATACCACCGGCTTCACTGGCCATGACCACAATCTGAGCCGATGCCCGGTCAGGAATAATACTTAAATAAAGCTCTTTTTCGATATTCAAACCCTGTTCCACCAAAACTTTTTTAACCAGCCTGCCTTCCTTACCGGTCTGGTGGGTCACCAAGTTCATTCCGATAATTTCCCCGGCCACGCTTTGGACCTCGTCAGCCGACTGGGCCAGTTTAACGCCGCCGCCCTTGCCGCGGCCTCCGGCATGAATCTGGGCCTTAACAACCACCGGATAGCCTGCCAATTCTTTGGCGACGGCAACGGCCTCGTCCGCATTAAAAGCAACCCCACCTTCCGGTACGGGAACACCATACTTTTTGAACAATTCTTTAGCCTGATATTCGTGGATCTTCATAGTTGTCTTCTCCGTCTATAGAACAAGCGCAGAGTATTATTGAAAGGCTCATATGTTAGTCGCTTAATTCAAAGGTTCAGCGTTCAAAGGTTCAAAGGTTATAAACAAAAGTTGGAACAGTTAAATTTGTTTCCAAAGAAATAGGTTATCAAATAGTTTCAAGAAAACAGAAACCTTGAACCCTGCTCGCCGCGCCGAAGCCTTGATGGCGAAGGCGGGAACCTGAACCCTTTAACCTATGACTGCCAGCACATCCCCCTTGGCAACCGAATCGCCGCTGTTAAAATTAACGCTCTTGACGGTACCGCTGGCCGGCGACGGCAGGGCATTTTCCATTTTCATGGCCTCCAGCACCACAACGGTTTCACCCTGGCTGACAGAATCGCCCTCTTTTTTCTCATATTTGACAATCATGCCGGGCATGGGTGCTGTCAGCGGTGTGCCTTCCACGGCTGCTGCCGGAGCAGCAGCCGATGTCTCGGGTTTGGCTTCTTTGGCTTCGGTTGCCGGCGGTTTTTGAGCGGCAGGCGCTGCAGCGGCAGCCGCAGGTGCTGCCGGCGGTGCAGCGGCCGGCGTTGGCATTGAAGTGGCCATCGGCTTGACGTAGCTGACCACCGGTGAGCCGCCGACTTCATCCACGGCAACCTCAAAAAAATCATTATCCACAAAGACATTAAACGTTCGGGTGTTTTCGCTTTTTTCCGGAGCGTCTTTTCCTGCTTTTTCAACGAGTAGGCCGGCCTTTGCCTTTTTAATGAGATCCTGCTCGGCCTTCGCATCCTCCAAGGTTCTGGGTTTCACATCTTGCGGAGGCTGTTGTTTGCCGTATTTCCATTTTAAAAACCGCTTCCCGGTAACCGGGTAAAGCGCATAGATCAGGGTATCGTCCAGATCAACTGCCAGATCACCAATTTCTTCTTTGGCCTTATCCAGCTCGGGTTCGAGAACCTCTGCCGGCCGACAGGTAATGGGCTTTTGGCCGCGCTCATACCCTTTCAATGCCTTTTTCTGCACCTCCTTATCAATCGGAATCGCGGTTTTACCATACAGACCGTAACACAGATCTTTGACCTGCCCGGTGATCATTTTATAACGTTCATTTCCATCGTCGAACAGAACGTTGTTGACCGTCTGGGTGCCCACAATCTGGCTGGTTGGCGTTACCAGAGGGATTTGCCCCAGCTCTTTTCTGACGCGCGGCAATTCGGCATAGACCTGATCGATCTTGTCCAGCGCATCCATTTCTCTTAATTGGTTGACCAGGTTGGACAGCATCCCGCCCGGGGTCTGATGGAGCAGCACGTTAATATCAATGATGGACATCTTGGTATCATCCAACAGGTGCCGGTATTTGGGCATGACCTCTTTTTCAAGGATCTCATTGATCTTTGCCAGCAACCGGATGTCAAAGCCGGTGTCCCGGTTGGTGCCCAGCAGCGTCATCACGAGAGGCTCGATGGCCGCGTGGCAGGTCCGATAAGCATAAGGCGACAAACAGGTATCAATAATATCCACGCCGGCCTCGATGGCCTTCAGATGGGTCATGGGCGACATGCCTGATGTAAAATGGCTGTGCAGGTGAATCGGCGTTTTAACGGCCGCTTTCAGCGCTTTGACCAGATTATAGGCATCATATGGCGCCAGCAGCCCTGCCATGTCTTTGACGCAAATGCTGTCCGCTCCCATCTTTTCAAGATCTTTGGCCTTGTTGACGTAATAGTCGATGTTGTAAACCTCTCCGCCCATGCGCGGTTCGGTCATGGTATAGCAAATGCAACCCTGGAAATGTTTGTCGTATTCTTTGATTACCGGCACCACGGTTTCGAAGTTACGGTAATCGTTTAAGGCATCAAATGTTCTGAATACATCCATCCCATTCTCACAGGTTCTTTCGACAAAAGCCTTGGCGACATCATCGGCATAGTTGCGATAGCCCACCAGGTTCTGGGCCCGCAGCAACATCGAAAACGGTGTCTTTTTAACGTAACGCTTCAAAGTACGAATGCGCTCCCAG
>JASFIX010000247.1:0-6362 GCA_050122435.1 Desulfobacterales bacterium | reverse complement strand
ATGGTCCGTCGCCCCGTGCGCGGCCTGATGCTGAGGAATCTGGAAGCCGAAATTATGCAAGCCGATATTCGCAGTCCCAAAAGTCTGGACCGCATTCTAAAGGGGATGGATACCGTCATCCATCTGGGGGCTCGCGCCGCTTTTGAGCCCTACCCGCGGCTGTATCCATCCATTGTCAAAGGTTCGATGAATCTCATGCAGGCGGCCATCGAAGCGGGGGTCAAAAACTTTGTATTTGGCGGCAGTTTGCTGGTCTACGGGGATACCGCCAAACCGATTGATCAAAAAACGAGCGCTTCGCCGATGTCCGGTTATGGAAAGGCCAAGCTTGAAGCCGAACAACACCTGGAAAAAATGGCGGCCAAAGCCGGCATCTGCTTTGTGTCCCTGCGCCTGCCGCACGTTTACGGAGCTCACAGCCTGTTGTTTGACCAGGTTCGGCACGGCAAGGTCTTTTTCCCGGGAAAAGGCGATAATCCCTTTGCCCATATCCATGTCTATGACGCGGCTCGTGCCCTTATCCATGCTGCTGAAAACGGTCGGCCGGGGATCTGGGTGGTGGCCGATGAGCTCTCCTGTACCTGGAATGAATATTTTGAGACGGTGCAAACCTATTATCCGCGGCTGCGCGTGACACACATTCCACGAACGGTTTCTTATGTGGGCACCCGTATTTTAGATCTGTTTTTCGGGCTTACCGGCCAGGCGAATCCCTACCCCAGCGGCGCGATTTCCTGTTGGAATTTGCATCTTCCGGTGGAACCCGGAACGGTCCGGCAAACCATCGGCGTGGAACCGAAATTCGCGACCATTCACCAGGGCATTCCCGCCGTCCTAGATGACTCCATTTCCTTTTACTGGCTGCCTTCGAACCTTGATCGTCTCTAAAATATCAATTGGTAGGACTGTATTGTCTCATATTAAGACAAAATGTTGTTGAAATCGTTGCTCGAATCCTTTAAGAATAGATGATTCCTTCCACGCTGACCTTTCACCCGGGGAAAAAGCACCGGTCAAATTTATTAACAAAAGCGTTTTGTTAATGAAAAAAGCCAAACATACCGCTAAACGGCCCCATATTCTGCTGTCGCTTTTGCGCTGGTTCGACTCAGATGCAGCTGGCGATCAAATATCCGATGCTGATATCAAAAAAGTCGATTGGTTTCGGATCATTCCATTTGTGATTTTGCACTTGATGTGTTTGGGCGTCATCTGGGTGGGGTGGAGCTGGTTTGCTGTTTTGACGGCGGCCGGGCTTTATTTTATCCGGATGTTTGCCATTACCGGATTCTACCATCGCTATTTCTCCCACAATGCCTTTAAAACCAATCGGTTCTGGCAATTCATCTTTGCTGTCATCGGCAATTCCTCGGTCCAGCGCGGACCGTTGTGGTGGGCAGCGCATCATCGCCATCACCACCGCTATGCGGACACCGAAAAAGATATCCATTCACCCAGCCGGCACGGATTTATCTGGAGCCATATCGGGTGGCTGACGTCGCCCGCGAATTTTCCGACCCAAATGCAATTTGTGAAAGATTGGGCCAAATATCCCGAGCTTCGCTGGATCAATCGCTTCGACACTGTCATTCCAGTTCTATTGGCCGTTGTATTATTTTTGGGGGGAAATTTGCTGCAGAAATATGCACCCGGTTTGGGGACCAACGGTCCCCAGCTGCTGATCTGGGGATTTTTTATTTCTTCGGTGCTGCTTTTTCACGGAACGGTGACCATCAACTCTTTTGATCACATGATCGGCAGCCGTCGCTATGATACACCGGACACCAGTCGCAACAATGCGATTTTAGCCCTGATTACCCTGGGCGAGGGGTGGCACAACAATCACCATCATTATGCAATTTCCGCCCGCCAGGGCTTTTACTGGTGGGAGATTGATATTACCTATTATTTGCTTAAGCTCATGAGCTGGCTGGGCATCGTCCGGAATCTGCGGGGTCTGCCGGAGGGTTTGCGAGAGCAAAATCGAGTGGTCGCCGCGACCCCCTGACCCAAATAGGACGTGAATGTTTCGCTAAACCTTTGAGGAGAAATTCAAATGCGAATCGCGATCATCGGAACCGGCATTGCAGGCATGGTGACTGCATACCTGCTCAGTGATGAGCATGAAGTGGTCGTCTATGAGGCAGAAGACTATGTCGGCGGGCACACCAACACGGTTGATGTCAGCCTGAACGGCCAATCTTACGCGGTGGATACCGGCTTTATTGTCTTTAACGAAAAAACATATCCGAATTTTGTCAAGCTGATGAAACATCTGGGGGTTGCCTGGAAACCTTCAAATATGAGTTTCAGTGTGCAGTGCAAAAAAACCGGGCTGGAATTTTGCCCCAGTTCTTTAAATTCGCTTTTCATCCAGCGCAAAAATTTGTTGCGCCCGTCGTTTTATCGGATGATATTCGACATTTTTAAATTCAGACGAGAATCCGAAGAACTCCTTAAGGGCGATGACTATAGTTTGACCCTCGAAGATTTTCTGGCCGATAGAGGGTTTTCTCGGCTTTTTGTCGAGCATTTTATTATTCCGATGGGCGAGGCCATCTGGTCGGCAGATCCGGTTCAATTCAACGAATTTCCGGCCCTGTATTTTGCCCAGTTTTTTAAAAACCATGGCTTTCTGAATGTGCGCGACCAGCCGCAGTGGCAGGTCATCAAAGGGGGGTCAAAACAGTATGTCGCACCACTCACCCGGCCTTTTCGTGACCGCATTCGTCTCAATTGTCCGGTAAAAGCGGTTCGGCGACATCCGGATCATGTCGAGGTGCAGACTGAAAACAGTTCGACAGAAAATTTTGACCAAGTGGTCATTGCTGCCCACAGCGATCAGGCCCTGGCAATGCTTCAGGACCCGACAGACAAGGAAAAAGAAATCCTGGGTGCCATCCCCTATCAGGACAATCATACGATTCTGCATACAGACGAATCGATTTTACCGCGCAAAAAGGCCGCCTGGGCCAGCTGGAATTACCATATACCAGAGGCGGAGCTCGGGCGGGTCGCCCTTACGTATGATATGAATATCTTACAAAGTTTAGGCGCTCCGATCGAATACTGCGTTACGCTCAATTTGCCGCATACCGTTGATCCCGCCAAGAAAATCAAAGAAATGCATTACCATCATCCGGTGTATAATCCGAAAAGCCTGGCTGCGAGAAACCGTCATGAGGAGATCAACGGGGTCAATCGCACATATTTCTGTGGCGCCTATTGGGGCTATGGGTTCCATGAGGATGGTGTCAAAAGCGCACTGGTGGTTGGAAAACATTTCGGCAAATCCCTCTGAGAAATATTTTCAAATTATTTGAATACGGCCGGAGACAGATTTCCATAATTCCCTCGGATCTTTTAAAAATATTGTATTTCCTGAAAAAATTAATTTTGTGCTTATATTGGTAGCGTTTAGCGCAATAGGTTTCATTTTAACAAGGATGACGCATGCATAGCTGCATTTACGAGGGCACCGTTCGACATCGCCGCTTCAGGCCAAGGCCCAATCATTTTCGATATCGCCTGTTCTTTATGTATCTGGATCTGGAAGAATTGCCCGCCGTGTTCGATGGTCATCCCCTCTGGTCTTTTCAGCGGCCGAACCTCGCCTATTTTCGCCGCAGAGACCACTTCGGTGATCCGAAGCAGCCGATCGATCAGGCAGTGCAGCATCTGGTTGCCGAAAAAACCGGGCGTCCGCCCGAGGGGCCGATTCGGCTGCTGACCCATTTGCGCTATTTTGGATATTGCTTTAATCCGGCCAGTTTTTATTATTGCTATGATGCCACGGATTCAACCGTAGAAACCATCGTCGTTGAAATACACAACACCCCCTGGGGTGAAGTGCATTGCTATGTCCTGAACCGGGAAGAAAACGAACATCCGGTCAAAAACTGGCGCCGGCATCGTTTCGAAAAGGTTTTTCATGTTTCGCCGTTTATCGATATGAATATCGATTATGACTGGCGTTTTCGCGAACCCGACACCGATATTCGCGTGCATATGATCGATTACGAAAACGGAGAGAAACTTTTTGATGCCAGCCTTGCATTGAAAAGACGCGAGATCAGTCCGGGGGCCCTGAACCGGGTGCTGCTCAAATACCCCCTGATGACGGCCAAAGTCACCACCATGATTTACTGGCAGGCACTGCGGTTATTGCTTAAAAAAACCCCATTGTTTGATCATCCCCAAAAACGCAAACCGATCACAGAAAGGTAACACTCATGACCACATCGATTACGCCCTCAGATGCGACGCCGCTGGAAACCGTCAAGGCACGCTCGACGGACGGATTGGCCCGCAGGATTCTTCTCGGAATCATGGGCAAACTAAAACGTGGAAAAATCACCATCATCGACGGCCCGCATCGTTATGTTTTTGGTGAAACCAGCAGTGCGTATCCACTCGAGGCGGTCATTCATGTTTATCATCCCCGATTTTATCGTAAGGCCGTTCTGGGCGGCAGCATCGGCAGTGCGGAAGCTTATATGAACGGTTTGTGGGCGGCGGACGATCTCACCACTGCCCTGCGCATCATGGCCCTGAATCGCGATAGTTTTGAGCGCCTGGACAAGGGCTGGTCAAAGGTCTCGGCTCCACTGCATCGGACCTGGCATTTTCTGCGCAAAAATACCCGCAGCGGCAGTCGCAAAAATATCGTCGCTCACTATGATCTGGGCAATGATTTTTATCGACTGTTTTTAGACGACACCCTAACCTATTCCTGCGGTATTTTTGATGCTGACGGCAGCACCATGCGCGATGCCTCGATTGCAAAATACAACCGCATCTGCCAAAAACTTGAGATAGCACCTGATGATCAGGTGATTGAAATCGGATCCGGCTGGGGCGGTTTTGCCATTTATGCCGCTCAAAACTTCGGCTGCCGGGTCACCACCACCACGATCTCCGACCAGCAATTTAAACTGGCAAAACAACGCATTGCGGATTCCGGCGTGGCCGATCGCATTGATTTGGTGATGAAAGATTACCGGGATCTGAAAGGAAAATACGATAAACTGGTTTCAATTGAAATGATCGAAGCCGTCGGGCACCACTATCTGGATGATTTCTTTCGGTCCTGCAGCCAGCTGCTGAAACCGGATGGGATGATGCTGCTGCAGGCAATTACGATTGCCGATCAGGTGTTTGAGCGCCACAAACGTTCGGTTGATTTTATCAAACGCTATATTTTTCCGGGCAGCTGCATTCCGTCAATAGCGGCGATGACGAAGTCGATTGCCACGGCCACCGACCTGCGTCTATTGCATCTGGAAGATATTACCCCTCACTATGCCCGGACGCTGGCCTGCTGGCGCTCACAATTTTTTAACAATATCGATGCGGTCAAAGCGCTCGGATATTCAGAGGCGTTTATTCGCATGTGGGAGTATTATTTCAGCTACTGTGAAGCGGGTTTCGCAGAGCGCTATATCGGGGATGTGCAAATGTTGTTTGCCAAACCTATGTGTCGACGGGAGTCATTGCTTCCAAATTTAACCGCCTGCTAAAATCTACAGGAAAGGAGATTCAAGCGATGAATGTTTGGGTGCCGATTTTACTGTTATTGATACTGGCTGAAATCTGGTGGTTTGGCGCACACTGCACGGCTTATCTCAGCGACATCAGGGATTTATTTGAAAAAATGGGCAAAACAACGGAGGGAGCGGCAAGCAACGAATAAATCAGCGGCAATGATCACTTATTTGTAACTTTTGCCGAATTTTTTGTCTCTTAGGTACTGACATTGTCGTTATTGCCTCCATCATACGGTGGTGGTTCAGTCCATGCTGAGTTTGGCCTCCTTTCCTCAGCTTGGGAATGAGCACTGAACCACCACAAAACCTCAAAACTCCTTGCATAATTTTGAAAAATATTTGTCATCGAACGACGGATAGAGGCCGTATCTGGGTGTCATTTTGCTTTTGGTACATGCGTTGCCGGGCGTTCCTTCGAGATAAACCACTATTCAAAAAATATTGTTTGGCGTTTAGAAGAGAAATGCTTAATATGGACATATCCATCTACCCATGGATACTTGCATTGTAAGCGTTGCTCACGATAAAAACGTATTCAAGACAATGTGAAGCCGGGGGGAAGCAAAAAAATGGAAATCAAAAAGATCTTGTGGCCGACGGATTTCTCTGAAAATGCTGCAAAGGCTCTGCCGTTGGTGACATCGCTGGTTCAAAAATATGGGGCTGAGATCCATATTCTGTATGTGCTGAAAGACTATCCTGCATTCGGCGCCTCTTATGGCTACAACGATCCTGACGATATCGAAAAAATGAAGCAATGGGAGCAGGAAACCGCCGAAAAGCGGCTGAACGAAATCTGCGAAAAGTTTTTAAATG
>JASFIX010000246.1:0-6366 GCA_050122435.1 Desulfobacterales bacterium | reverse complement strand
TCAGTGCTCATCCACCTGTTTCTACACGATGGGTCATTATTACAACCTAAGCACCATCCCGGAATGGGTTCGCAAGCATATGCGGGTGGGTTGACACTTTCGCGGCTCGGATTGGGCTCTTATAAAAAATAGGGACGTCCTTATTCATAAACCGAATCAAAAAGGACTGCGGAATGAAATAAAACACCCCATTTCTCTGATTGAGAGGTGAGGTTTTTATTGAATGACGCGTAAAGGAGGCAGCGTGGAACTTACATGGTTTGGCACAGCTGGTTTTAGGATTAAAACCGACAAATATACTATTCTGATCGATCCATATTTGTCCCGCAATGAGCAAGCAATTCCACGGCAGTCCTTAAACCCATCTGATATTCAAGATGGAGAAATGATCTTTATATCCCATGGTCATTTTGATCATATTTATGATGTTCCTACAATCTCTTCAAATACCGGGGCAAAGGTCTATTGCGGCAAAGGCATTGGTGACACGCTAATCCGAAATGGAATGGAAAGAGGACAGATCCATGAAATTAATTTTGATGGAGAGAACTTTGACTTCAACGGAATACAGGCTCAAGCATTTTTCAGCCGACATGTAAAATTCGACCGTTGGTTAATATTCAAAACCCTGGCACGGATCAACTTTCGACTGCCAAAGTATCTTCCATTGACTCGCGATTATCCGGAGGGCCAGGTGCTGAGCTGGCGATTTAATGTTGAGGGAAAATCGATCCATCACTTTGGAAGTGCAGGTTCAACTTCTGATGAACTAAAACAGCTCGGGTGCCAGCCAACTGATATTCTTTTAGTTCCGCTACAAGGGCATTCCCGCATTATTCAAATCGCCCACAAATACGTTAAAGCACTTAAGCCCGGAGTCGTTATTCCCAATCACCAGGACAATTTTTTCCCACCAATTTCTACTATGGTTGATCCTCAACCGTTCGTCGAGCTTGTCAAGCAGACAAATCCAGATACTGAGATAAAGATATTGGAGATAAATGAGACGGTGACATTTTGACATTTATAAAAGAAGTCCTCGACAGATCATGAAAGCTAAAATGCATCCACAGATTACGCAGATTTCCGCAGATTTCTTTAAGTAATCAGGTAAAAAATAAAACGGTATAGGGTATAAGGTATAGGGTTGTTCTATTGCGGATTTCGGATTGTGGATTGCGGATTTAAAAATAGGGGGTTGATTTTTTGCGTTTCTTTTAATTTCGGATTTTTTAACCACAGATTACCCCGGTTTAATTCGCTGCGATCGTTTTCCTCTGTAAAAATTTAACGGGATAAATTGATTGGTTAAATCGTTAAAACGGGACATAGGGCTGAGTACTCAAGGGTTTATTGATCGCTTGATTCGAAGCGATCACCGAATTGATTCAAGTAGATAATGTCTTCGAGGCGCTTTCTGCCCCTGGGGACATGCCTTCCGGTGGGCTGACCCAGTGTCATACAGACGACCACTTTTTTATAATCCGGTACGCTTAAGACTTGCTTAATCCCGGCTTCATTGAAAGCACCGATCCAGCAGGTGCCGTAGCCCAGCTCAACCGCCTGGAGGGCGAACTGGGTAAGGGCAATGGTGATATCAACCATGTGCCACTTGAGGGCGGGATCCGCCACACCGGCGATAAAGTAAGTGCAGTCCCTGACAAATCTTTGATTACTGCATTCCGGCACGAGTCGTTGTTTTAGATCCGGGTCTTTGACAAAGACAAATTCCCAGTTCTGGTAGTTATTGGCCGAGGCTGCGAGCCGCAACGCTTTAAAGAGGATATCCATGTGCTCGGCGGGAATCGAGACATCTGCATACCTTCGAATACTCAGACGTTTTTGAATCGCTTCTTGAACCTGCATCGTAGACAATTCCTTTCTTTACGATTTCATCATTTTTCAAATCGGCGGCTTTTTCTTAAAGCCTTTTTGTTGTGATGGATAACTGCATAGATAGGGTGGTTTGGACGGATCTTTAAAAATGACGATTTCATCGACCCCCTTTTGGCGGCAGATATTAACCAATCGATGGCATGCATTTCGGGTGTAGCGGTTGAGGGTCAAAATTACGGCCAGGGACCCCTTTTGAGATTTTTGTTTTTCAGCGGTTCGGTTTAAAGCAGCTTCGAGTCCGGCAAGCTGATCGATCCGCTTAACCGCTGGCAGGCTGAATAGAACCTTTGATGAATTCTGAAAGCGTTGAATTTCCGGTCGTGTAATCGGCCAAAAATACGCAAAAATATCCAGGAGCCCAATTTCAGTCCGGCAGAGGATCAATTCCGGCAGGCCAATTTGAAAATAGGCCCCCCCTTGAATGCGTTCTTCAGATTCTTGATTACTTTCCAGGAGGGGATCCGGCAGGTTCTGTGAAAGTGCATAGACATGGACGCAGACGAGTTCTTCATCAAAATAATCGATTAGCTTGTACCCGAAAAGAGCCGTCGGTAGGACAACCGTTAGAAACCGCAGCATCTCTCTTCTTGATAATCGGCAGTTCATTTCCAGCCTTCTTTTTGGGGTTCAAGGTTATCCGCAGATTACGCAGATTAGCGCAGATTATTCAAGATACTTTTGGTTGATTCATCAAATTTTAAAAACCGTTAAAAAAGCAGTAAAAGCAGGAACGGTCGTGAATTTATGCGTTTCCACTGAACTTTAGAAAAGAAATGCATATTAACAGGACCGTCCCTTTTTCTTTCCCTTGAAGGTCCCCAACATACGCTGGTTTAGATGTGCGGTTTGTTGAGTTTCAATTCCGTTTCTTTGAAAAAGAATTTTCCCCTTAGATCCTTCATTTTTTCTTTAACGATGACTTTGTCCTTTAGCACACCGGCAACCCGGCCGCGGTGGGTCCCGATAGGAGTGCCTTTGGAAATGACGTAACCCCTGCCCGAAGATTCCCGCACCAGGGCTCTGTTTCCGCTGGTTGCCAGAATAATCCCCGTAAGCTTTAACTGGCTTAAATCGATGTTTTCAAGCGGATGGTTTCCTTTAGGCCCGGTATCCGCATAGGTTGCAGAATCTGAATTCTTTTTGGGGGTTTCTTTAATCAAGGGTTGGAAAGGATCTATTTTGCCTGCCGGATCGTACAAAGGTTTGAGGCGGCGGGCGGTTGCATCATCCGCCCCGGCAATCTTTTTGCCCGCAGGATCCTTGCTCTGGAACGATATGTCCGATTTCGGTTTTGGCATCCTGGATTTCTGATTAAAAAACGCATCGCCGCGGTCGGTAATTTCTGATGCTTTTTGGGTTGATGCAACGATCTTTTTTCGGATCACAACCGGTTTGCCGGCAGTACTGGCTGCGCAGACGGGATTCAAAAAAAGTGATAGAGCGGTTACCACACAAAAAAGCGAGCTGATTTTAAAAAAATTGTTTTTCATGAACTGCCCCCTGAATTAAATTTTAATTACCCAATAATGGTTTAAAAAGTTTTCAGGGAGATAGTCGAAGGCAGCTGCAAAAAAGTGACATTTTTAAGGTTTGTGAAGTTTAATTACCCTTTTCTGAGTAATAATTTTTCCGTGAACATCTTCGATCTCTTCTTCAATGATGAACCGGTCCTTTAAAATTAGGATCACCTTTCCGCCGTTAGCACCGATATAAGTGCCTTTCCTAATGACATACCCTTTGCCGGATGCATCTTCTACCAGGGCGGTATTCCCTTTATCGGAAAGCGTGACTCCCACCAGTTTCAACTGGCTGAGGTCGAGGGTTTCAAGAGGTGTTCTGGGATGGGAAATGCGCTTTGCTCTTTTTTTCTTTGCAGCAACGCGCCCTGATTTGCCATTAATAAGGGGCTCAAACGGGTCAGTTGCCCACTCCTGGCGAGTTGAAATCGTATTGAGAGAAGCGGGTTCCGCCTGCGAGTCATTTGAAGGTGGATGGAGTTGCTTCTTCTTTTTGATTTGAGCAGACGCGATTTTATTTTTGACAACCGGCAATTTTGTAACCACCGCCTGGTCAATGAATGCATAATAGACAATTGGAGCCGCCAAGAATGCCATAGCTGCCGTTGCAATCATTTTTGGCACCATTGAAGGCATTTTAAATCCAGCTGCTATTTTTTGGATAAAGGATGGCTTTGCCGGACGGTTGATGGCATCAGATAGCGCCGGCAGAACCGTTGCGGGCTGCCCACCCTGCGCCTGAGATTCAATTTTTGCCGCCCGGGCGTCGAGGACCAGATTCATGCAGGCGCGGCAGGACTGAAGGTGGTCCTCAACTTTTTGCTGCGCATGCGGCGCCAGCTCTTCAAGCGCATAGGCAATGGCGTTCTCGGACACCGGGCAGTCCTCAACTGCTTTTTCGCAGTCAGCGGCATAGCCCTGCCGCAAAGTGTCCATCAATTTAGCTGGAATTTCAGTATTATCCAAATTTTTTTCAATCATGTGAATACCTGACTTGCTGTGGTTCAAAATAATAACGGTTTATAATATTATAGTCGTCTGTCGTTAACTTTGAGTGACAGACTGACTGAAACGCTCAATTTAGGTTAAGAGATCCTTATGATTTAGATCGTTCTTGTCTAAATAGTTGTCTAAAACGCTTCTGAATTTTGCCATTGATCCGGTTTCTTTGCGTGTAAATTGCTTTTTGATTGCGTCGATTCTGCGCTTTAATTCATCCGCATCCTTAACACCATTTAATTCCCTTTGTGCCATCTGTTCGTAGCTCAAGCCTTCGAGATTCATTCGAATAAGGTTCGCATCCCTGGGACAAGTATCGGAAAGCTTCAGCAAGGCTTTTTGAATCAGTCTGTGCTGCTCCTTTATTATTAATTGCTTCTCGGGTGTTTGTTGGTCGTAATGAAGGTCGTCTTCACTATTTTCGTTTTTTGTTTTTAACGGACTAGAGTTACGGTTACGCTCAAATTTTCGGTTGGCGTCTATGATCCGTCTGTTCAGAATTACTGTCAAATAGGTTCTCAGCGATGCCCTGCCGTTGTATTTGCAGATGGCCCTGGCATTTATAAGCTCAAGCCAGAAATTTGAAAGTACATTTTCAACCCCGTGCGGGTCATCGTCAAACAAGCGGTAGCGGGTAAAGGCTGCAAGAAAACGTCCGTACTTATGATAAAGTTCGAGGATAGCGCTGCTGTTACCGGAACGCAGCTCCCGGCAGATTTTTTGCCCCAGATCGTAATCCGTATGTGTTTGATGGCTTTCCATAGAAGGGTTTGAACGCACCACCCGTCAGATAATTGCACCGCGATGTGCCGGACGTATGGTTACTCTTTTGTACAATCATATCGGCAGATTAAGGGTTAAACTTGAATTCGGAATTCGGAATGGGGAGTGCGGAATGGGGATATTCGATTGCGGATTTCGGATTGTGGATTGCGGATTTTTTCCAGATATCCGTAAGAAAAGGGGGACGGGCTTGATTTTTTGCGTTTCTTTCGATTGCGGATTGCGGAAATTAACCCCAGTACCATCTTGCGGAGCTACGGGATAAACAGGGCAGGCGTAAAGAAGCTAAAAATAGAGGATAACACGTATTAGCTTCTAGGCAGGCTCAGCTTCGTAGGGGGGCAATGCATAGTAGTAAATTTGATTCCAGAGTTGAATCGCGCCGGTAAGGGTCTCGCATACAGGTGTATTGTTGTCACAAACCGTGCAACCGATCGAAAACGCATTATGCTCATTAATTTCGTATGTGACCTGCGCGATACAGCCACAGCCACACTCTTTTAGTTTCATGGTACACCATCACTAGTTTAATTTATCTTAATAATATATCTATAATATAAGACATTTGCTGTAGATTACAATGGGTAGGGCGTTTTTGGCATTGGCTCAAAGCTATCCGCAGATTACGCAGATTACACAGATTACAAAAACAAGTTAAGAAGAATTAGCCACCCCAGTTAAATTCGCTTCGCTCCATATCTCCGATATATTTAACCGGGCAAGCATAGCTGATAGTTATAGCTCATGGCCAGGAAGCTGGGAGGCTATAAAGCAGGAAGGCGATTGATTTTCGAACCAGGAAACTAGGCCATCAGTACTAATGCTGATGGTTGTGCACGATATATAATTTGCAGTTACCAGAATTTTATCTGATATAATTTGTTTGGACCTACCATCAAATCGGACATCAACTAAATTTCAAACCTATTTTCAGCATAATTGAAAGTCATACACTACTGTGATACCGTTTACTATCTGCAGTTTAAGGTAATTTGTGATATTTTTGGATATCACAGGTTTTCATAGGCATGGTTTTTTAAAGATTGTCTCAGAGGCTGTCGAAAAAGGTTCAGCTATTGAGCGGTTTTTGCACTAAGGCTTTCATTTTTCATTTCTTTCAATCTAAGTATTTCAAGAAGTAAAACTTTTCTCTATTTTCCCAATTATTTCA
>JASFIX010000245.1:0-6375 GCA_050122435.1 Desulfobacterales bacterium | reverse complement strand
TTACCTGAAAATGCGGATGTCGCCAACGCCATCGGCGCCATCACCAGCAATGTGGTGGTCAAGCGCCAGCTGCGCATTATTCCGGACGAGGAAGGCGGATTTTTGATCGACGGATTGGCCGGCGTGAGGCACTTCAAAAAATTCGAGGATGCCGATGCCTTTGCGCGGGACGAATTGGTGCAGCGGGTGAGGGATTTGGCCCGGATCGCCGGTACCAGCGCCCAGGCGGTACAGCTAAAAATCGAAGACAAGATCCCCAAAACCGCAGACGGCAAGCAGATTTTCTTGAGTCGCACGATTCACGCCAATCTGACCGGCCGCCCCGATATTGTCGTCAAGCAAAACCTTCACCACAAGACAGCACCCTCCAACTAGAAAAGGTTTCAGGTGTCAGGTTTCGGGTGTCAGAAAAAAAGATGACACAGTGCGGAATCGGATAATCATCGCGTCATTAGGTTCATAATGCTGACACCTGACACCTGAAACCTGATACAACCGTGTTTTGTAAATTACTTCCGCGATTTAACACTAGCGACTTTTATTCATATATTCCCGGGTAATCAAGATGATGCCTACCATCACGAATGCGGCGCCGATCAATTGGGTAGGTGCAAGTCGTTCACCCAGCACTAGAGCTGCCAAAAGGATCGTTAAAATCGGCTCGGCGTTCATCAGTATTGTGGTTTTGACCGGCCCGATGGTCTCGATTCCGATGAGAAATGTGACATAAGCAATCGTTAGCGCCAAGCTTGAAGCACCCAGCTTGAACCAGCCGACCGGGGCAATGTGTGCTGCCGGACCACTGTTGAATAAAAGAAAGACCACATAGAGTAAGGTGCCCGCCGCCAGACAGTGAAAATTGACGGTCTGAGTATCTGCGGAACGTATCGTCAGGCTGCTAATGGTAACATAAGAGGCTGCCCCCAGCGCTCCCAAAAAACCAAATGCGATTCCATACCAGTTAAGACCCCCAACAGACTGAATCCCCATTGCAAACGCAAGTCCAATAAAAGCAATCGTAATCGCCAGCAAACGAATGGGGGTGATCGGTTCCTTTTCGGTAAAGCGGGCGATGATCGCAACCAGAAACGGATGGGTGTAAAAGATGAGAACGGCCACACTCACTGGGATATACTGGGTGGCGCCCAGATATCCGATCCCCATCATAAAAACCGAAATTCCGAGAACAAAGCTTGCATAGCGTTCTCGTGGCGGCAATTTCAATCTTTTACCGCGGATCTTGAGAAAAAGAAACAGCAGAATAACCGTCACAAAATGGCGCACGGCGTTGATTGTATGAATATCGATTCCATCCCGATAAGCCATATTGGCGAATAAGATGTTTGTCGAAAATCCCAGTGCGGCCATTAAAACCAGACCGAAACCGATCCATGTTCTGGTATTGCTGGCAACCGTATCAAATGTATTGGCTGGTTTTGATTTCATAAAAGCTGAGACCTGTGCCTTGCTCCGCTTTGCGGGATGAAGCGTCAAATTTTATGATACCAATGAGCTTCTCGAATAAATAAAGAGAAGTGGGGTAGCCTAAACAATTTTGCCAGACATTTCAAGAACCCTGGCCAGAATCTGTCCATCTAGTTATTTCATCTGTTCTGAAACATAAAAAATCAATTTTACCTTAACATTTTTCTAATCATTCGGAGCTACTTATTCGGCGATATCCATTTAGCTGAAATTTGCCCTTTGTGGCAGAAAGTAAAAAGCATTAATTAAAAGTGCCGGAGGAGTTAGAATGCACATACTGTGTATGGGCGGGGCCGGTAAAATATGTCGTGAGGCAGTGCTCGATTTAGTCGCCTTTTCGGATTTTGAACGCATTACCATCGCTGACCTCAATCAAAAAGCGGGCGCGAACCTTGCCGCTTCAATTGACGATGATCGCATTGATTTCCTTCCGGTTGACGTTCGGCAAAAAGAAGCGGCGGTGGCTGTTATGCGCGATTATGATATCGTCATGGACGGCACCACCATTCATTTAAACGATCAATCTACGGCCTGTATCGCTGCTGCAGGTTGCCACGGAATCAATCTTAACGGTTTTGGCGTTGAATACGCGTACGATGATCAGTTCAGATCATCCGGCCGGGTACATGTTCCCGGCTTCGGCATGACCCCAGGTGTAACTGATATGATGGTGCGCCGGGCGGCCGATCAACTGGACACGGTCGAAATCGTAAGAGTCAGTCACGGAGCCTTTCGGCCAATCGCTTTTTCACCTTCAATTACCGAAACGACCGTGTATGAATACGACCCGGATCTGCCCGAGCGCGTCGTCTTCGAAGACGGCCAGTTCATCCAGGTTCCTCCGTTTGCGCGAGAGCGCCTAATCGATCTGCCCGAACCCTTTGGCTGCCATCCCCAATGGATTATCCCGCACGCCGAAACCCGCACCGCCCATGCTTACCTCAAGGACAAAGAAGTGCGGCTGATCGAAGTTCGGGGTACCTGGCCGCCAAAAAACATGCAGCTGGTGCGGGCGCTGTATGACTGGGGATTCTTGCGCAATGATTCCGTCCAGATCGGCGATGAAACCGTGGGCATCATGGACGCCATCAGTCTTTATCTGCAGCAGGCCCCCGAAGGCCGCCAAACAGAATTGTGTGGTTACGCGCTGCACGTGCAGGTCATTGGCCACCGCGCCGATCGCCGTTATGAACACGTTTTAACCAACACCCATCCCCCGTCGGATGGGTCCGTCGCCGATTGGGCCGGTCTGCGGGCCTACACCCGCAGTGTCGGGATCCCTATGGCAATCGGGGCTCAGCTGATTGCCGCTGGCGCCGTCCAGGGAAGCGGCGTCATCATGCCCGAATTTGCTTTCGAGCCGCAATCGGTCATCACCGAACTCGCACGTCGCAAAATCCTTATTCACGAAACGATTTGCGAACTGCCCGCTGGCAATTGAATTTATCGAGTTTAATAACTTCATTTTGTAGCCTGGCCCACAAGCTCTTAAAGCGTAGAAAAATATGATATTGCAAATTATAAAAATTCTTTAATACCGGCAGATAAGGTGGAACCCAAAAATGAAATCTACTTTAGGGAAGTATGAATTTAGACATTTTGGTGAAAACAATTGGCAAAAGGTTTCCGAAAAGATTGTCATGGAAAAATTGGTAGATAATTTCGATCCGATTACGCCTGTACTTTCCAGAATGCTTAATGGAGATGAAATTATTACTTCGCAAGGAATTTATCGGAAAACACATAATTCGGCTTGATAAAGAAAAGCTATTCTCAAATAGATTAGTACTAATGCATAAGAGAAGGGCGCCCGGCTTTTAGGAATTTTTCTTGATCGTGGTAGCATTTATGATAATGGTATCCAATCCCATTAATGCCAGGTGCGGGATTATAGGTATATTTATTCACCATAAAGGCGTATGGGGAATTTGAACATGAATTTGCCACCGGATCAAGACCATCCGAATGTTAAGGTTCCGCCACCACTGATCTTCTTTGCGCTTTTAGGAATCTCGGGCATGCTCGAGAATTGGGTTGGGCTCAACTATCCCAGAGGGCCATTCGTCATACGGTGCGCTATCGCTTTGATAGTGTTTATATTCTCGGGGTATTTGGCCCTGCACGCATTCGTGGTTCTCAGAAAGCGGGAAACATTCATCGATCCAAATAGATCCACCACCCAGATTGTGGAGGATGGTCCGTTTAGGTTTAGCCGTAATCCGATGTATCTGTCATTGATACTTGTGTTGTTTGGGTTTTCTGTTTTGTTCCTTTCGATCTGGTTTTTTTTCTCAGCAATTGGTCTGTGGCTCTTATTCGATCGCATCGCGGTCGCCCCCGAAGAAGTGTACCTGGAAAAGAAGTTTGGCAGTCGCTATACCACATACAAGACGCGTGTCCGCCGATGGATCTGATTTGAAACAGTGTATATCTCACCCAATCCCATCATCTGGCATAACATTGCCAGAAATTTACCTATCCTAACAAAAATTTAACAATTTAATACTACAAAAGCAGCATTTCACAGCTCGACACGTCACGTCATTGCATGCAGACAATACAATCTTAAGAGAAGATATGCGGCGAATTTATTTTGACAGAGATATGAAAGGATGGCTGATCGGCTCGATATTCGTGTTAGGCGTAAATCTGATCGTTTTTCTTTTCCGAAACCATTTCAATAAATACCTGGTCTTGAGTGTTGTCCTTTTGACACCAGTGGCCTGGACCCTGCTTTACGTTTTTATCAGACGATTTTTTAAAAAAACTAAAAGAATAGATTTATAATAATTAAGAAAGATTATCAGAGACCTACATTAAATCATCAGTTTGTCTGTAACACCCTTGCGCCAGTACATAGCGCTTTCCACCGCCCGCAACAGTCGCATGATGTCCTCCGGTTGGATATCTCCGATGGTGCCGATGCGAAAAGTATCCGCCTCGGTGACTTGGCCCGGATAAATAACAAATCCCTTTTGTTTCAGGTGCTGGTAAAATTTGTCAAACGCCCAGCCGTCATCGACCGGGCTATGAAAGGCCGTAATAATCGGTGACTGATTTTCAGGTGGGAGCAAGGTCTCAAAATCCAGTGCCTGCATCCCTTCAACCAAAATCCGGTGATTTTCACAATAGCGCCGACAGCGTTTGGCAATTCCGCCTTCAGTCTCGAGCTCCTGCAGGGCCTGAGCAAAGGCCCGAACCGTGTGAGTTGGCGAGGTAAAACGCCATTTGCCCCCATCTTTTTCCATGGTCTGCCATTGATCAAAAAGGTCCAGGCTCAAAGAGCGGGCCCGCCCTCTGGTCTTGGCCAGTTCAGTGCTGCGGGCGATGATAAATCCGAATCCCGGCACGCCTTGAATACACTTGTTGGCGCTGCTGATCAGATAATCAGCGCCGACATCGCAGACATCCAGCGGAATGCCGCCGAAACTGCTCATGGCATCCACAATATAGACCCTATCGTGCGCTTTAACGATTCGCCCGATAGCCTCGATGGGGTTGAGCATTCCGGTGGTGGTCTCACAATGGACCACCGCGACATGTGAAATAGCCGTATCGGCAGACAGCGTCTGCTTCAGTTGCTCCAAGTCCGGCTGAGCGGTGTCGCCGGCGTCATGCATTAACAAATCAATTCCGACTCGCTCAGCAATTTGCGCTATGCGCCGACCGTAAGCACCGTTGGCCAGTACCAGGAGCTTGCCGTCGTCCGGCACGGCAGTCGTGACCACAGACTCGACACAAAACGTGCCGCTGCCCTGCATGAGAACACAGGTATAACCATCATGGCGTGTGGCAATGGCTACAAGTTTGCGTCGAATATCCTGGATGAGTTGCTTGTAATCGTCATCCCAGGTGCACCAATCCCTGAGCATGGCCTGCTTGACGGTCAAAGTCGTGCTCAGCGGTCCCGGGGTTAGCAGGATGTAAGGATTTGAAGGCGGTCTCGTCTCAGTCATTCTTCAATCTCATTTTTAATCGGGTTTACCAGAACAAGCGCATTTTAGACATAAGCGCTATCGGTTATCTTCAACCACCGTTAATGCGGATTCCAGAATGTCCAGGGCCTGATCCAGCTCCTGCTGGGTTATCGTCAAGGGTGGTGAAAGCGGGATAAAGCTGCCCTGAGAAGTCTTAAAACTTAAACCGTTATGCAGACACTCATACATCAGCCGGTCGGCTGCGGTTATGGCGCGCTCTTTGCTGCCACGATCTTTGACCAGATCAATCCCCAGTACCAGACCGACACCGCGTACGTCACCAATCAATGGATGATCAGCTTGTATACCTTTCAGGTGTTTTATTGCATAGTCGCCCAGATCCACCGCCTGCTGTAGGAGGTTTTGCGTTTCAATGATCTCGATAGCGGCCAGTCCGGCAGCCGATGCAACCGGATTTTTTTCGTGGGTATAATGTCCGATCCCTTTTTGCGGTGCGACATCCAGATCGGTGCGGGCAATCATGGCGGCAAACGGTATCACTCCGCCACCAAGACCCTTTCCGATGGTTAATATATCCGGAATAACATCAAAGGTCTGGCAGGCGAACATGTTGCCGGTGCGCCCCAGACAAACGGCGGTCTCATCCAGTACCAGCAGGGCGCCATGCCGGTCGCAGGCTTTGCGGACGGCCTGCCAATAGCCCGGCGGCGGTGGATTTACCGCGGTATTGCGCACCGGTTCAGCAATGACCGCACCCACATCGCCTTCTTTCTCCAGAACATAATCAATGTAGGCTGCACATCGCAGATCGCAGGCCTCACAGTTACCCCCCGGGTTCCAGATGCAGCGGTAGGGATCAGCCGGCGGCACGTGCTGCGCTCCGGTCAACAGGGGCCCCACATCCTGTCGAAACATGGTCTCGCCACTGATAGACATGGCATCCAGTGATGCC
>JASFIX010000244.1:0-6403 GCA_050122435.1 Desulfobacterales bacterium | reverse complement strand
TGGCAAAAATGTTAAAATATATGGTGGTTCATGAAGATCCCCATGTTTCATGGGAAAAAGTGGAGGAAAACTGGGGCAAACTCGCTAACGTCGAACATGCGACCTGGGTCCGGACGTGCTTTAATAAAGAAAAAGGCGTGCGCTATTGCGTGTGGTTAGCGCCCAGCGAGGATATTTTGAAATCGATCTTTGCTGAACTTGAAATCTCCTGGGTTTCAATGCTGGAGATCGAAGAAACCGTTCCGGATCTGTGGGGTAAGAAATGGGAAGAGCATCTGGCTGCTGAAGCTGAAGCAGATACTTTGGGATTTTGATGAATTGGATCGAATCTGCCCTATCCCCACATAGGAATAACCGGTTTATCCCGTCATAACTGAAGGAACTCGTATTCGCTATGGCGGGATTTTTTTGAATTCAACTCCCGTCAAACCATAAACCTACCGATTGCCCGGTTTTTCATTCTAAAATTAGACCTATCAAGCTTTTTACGCTTCCGTCGCATTTATCATCAACGTCCGCCTCAACAATGGTGATACAAATGTTGACCTTTAATCGCGGCTTTTGCCCGCCTGATTTTTTGACAACCATAATCTCATGTAATAACTTTTGATATTAGCACTATCGTTTATGACGACATCATGTTTGTTATCAAATTTCTTTTCTTGGATCCAGTTAAACGAATTTATTATTTCAATCAATAGAGAGGTTAACCAACGGTGGAAAGAGAAAAGCAGGATAAGTGTAAAATAGATTTTCAGGATCTGGGCTCGATCAAAGCCCGTTTACCTGAGATTGCCGAAGGCATTGTTGAGAGCTGCAGTGACCAGGAGTGCTACACGCACATTGATTACGAGCCGATTCCGTCCAAAGAAGGCGTCATCGACATCCTCAATCGCCTAAGAGAGATTCTTTTTCCGGGATATTTCAACCGGGATAAAGTTGATCCGGTGAATCTGAAATACACTGTCGGGCAATCCGCGACTTCCCTTTTTGATCTTCTCTCCGAACAGATTTGTCACAGCATCCGGCATGACTGTTTGCGATATGACCAACCCTGCACTGAGTGTGATGAACAGGGATATCGGCTATCCCTTCAGTTTTTAGAAGCGGTTCCGGACCTTCGAAAATCACTGGCAGCCGATGTGCGCGCAACCTATGAGGGTGACCCGGCTGCCAAGAGCTATGATGAGGTTATTTTCAGTTATCCAGGGATATTTGCCATCACCGTTTATCGGGTTGCCCATCTTCTGGTGAACCTGGGTGTGCCCCTGCTTCCCCGGATTATGACCGAATACGCGCACAGCGTTACCGGTATCGATATTCATCCGAGCGCTAAAATCGGGAAAAGTTTTGTTATTGATCATGGAACCGGCGTGGTCATTGGTGAGACTACCGAAATTGGCGACAACGTTCGCATTTATCAAGGGGTGACCCTGGGCGCTCTATCCATTCCCAAAGGCGCCAGTGACGAATTCAGGGGCAAGAAGCGTCACCCCACCATTGCGGATGATGTCATCATCTATTCCGGAGCGACGATTCTGGGGGGTGAAACTGTTATCGGGGCACGCTCGGTCATCGGGGGCAATGTATGGTTGACCGATTCGGTTCCGCCGGACACCACCGTTGTTATCGAGGAGCCGCGATTGATCTATAAGTCGAAAAAGCAGAAGCAGCTAAAGCAAAAACTCAAAGCAGCCCATTAGAAGCTACCTCAAAAATGCATCTAACGCACACGGGTTAAGCCCGTTGCCCGTTAGCCCGTTAGCCCGTTTCCCGGTTAAAAAATTAGATATTTTCCTCATTTTAACGGGCACAACTGGCTCAACGGAACAACGCGCACAACTGGCCAACCTAAATTATACATCTCTGCTTAAAGCTTTGTAATCGATAACAAAACTTCATATTGAATTTACTTGTACGAAAAGGAGACCCGCCATGAAATATCATTCCACTGTCAGCAGCACCATCGGTTCAACACCGCTGGTTCGACTGAATCGAATTAATGAAGGTCTGGATGCTGAAATATATGCCAAATTGGAATTTTTCAATCCGCTGGGAAGCGTCAAGGACCGCATTGCGGCCTCGATGATTGCAGCCGGTGAATTAGACGGTTCCATAACGTCCAAAACCCTCATCGTCGAGCCCACCAGCGGAAATACGGGCATCGCGTTGGCCTTTATCTGTGCCGCGAAAAATTATCGCCTTTGTTTGACCATGCCCGATACCATGAGCATTGAACGGCGCAAACTGTTAACCCATATGGGAGCGGAGCTGATTTTGACACCCGGCGCCAATGGCATGCCGGGATCTATTGAGAAGGCTGAGGAGATTTTGGCGTCTGAAAAGGATTCATTTATGCCCAATCAGTTTAAAAATCCGGCCAATCCCAGAATTCACCGTGAAACAACGGCCGAAGAAATCTGGCGAGATACTGAAGGCCGGGTTGACATCCTGGTTGCCGGTGTCGGCACCGGCGGCACCATCACCGGGGTATCACAGGTCATCAAACCCCGTAAGCCGTCTTTTAAAGCGATTGCGGTGGAGCCCGCCGACTCTCCGGTGCTTTCCGGCGGCCAAAAGGGACCCCACAAAATTCAGGGAATCGGCGCCGGATTTGTGCCGGATGTCCTGGATCAGTCGCTGCTGGATGATGTGGTGACCGTTTCCAATGAGGATGCTTTTGAGACATCCCGCCAGCTGGCTAAATTGGATGGCATCGTCTGCGGTATCTCGTCCGGTGCGGCGGTGAAGGCGGCCCTTGAGGTGGCCAAGCGTCCTGAATCCGGCGGCAAAACCATCGTGGTTGTCATCCCCAGCCCGGCGGAGCGGTATATCAGTACGCCCCTCTTCGAATAGGTTGGCCAGTTGAGCCGGTTAAGCCGGTTATGCCCGTTAAAATAGGAAAACTGCCTGATATTATTTTTTAACCGGCAAACGGGCTAACGGATAACAGAACAAGGCGCTCAACCTTTAGGAAGCGTAGATGGAACACTTCCTGATAGCCATGGCGGCTTCCTGCAAGGCCTCGGCAAATGTCGGATGCCCGTGCACGGTACGGGCAATGTCTTCTGAACTGCCGCCGAGCTCAACCGCCAGTACGCTCTCGGCGATCATATCCGCAGCCCGTGGCCCGATGATGTGTACTCCCAGAATCCGATCGGTTTTTTCGTGGGCCAGGACCTTGACAAACCCCTCCGTCTCCCCCATACAGCGAGCCCGTCCCGCACCGGTGAAAGGATAGGTTCCCGAACAATAGGGGATATCTCGTTCTTTGATCTGTTCTTCGGTCAGCCCCACGCTGGCCACCTCCGGCCAGGTATAAATGATCGATGGGATGGCATCGTAATTGACCTCACCGGGTCGCCCGGCGATAATTTCAGCCACGGCGATCCCTTCGGCCGAGGCCTTGTGAGCCAGCATAGGTCCGGGAATCAAATCACCGATGGCGTAAATTGAGGGGATACTGGTGCGATAAGCGCTATCCACTTTTACACATCCGGTTTCCGGATCGGTTTCCACGCCAACCTGGTCCAGGCCCAAATCACGGGTTAAGGGTCGCCGCCCGACACTCACCAGCAATTTATCACAGGTGACCGATTCCGTTTTACCTTTGGCTTCCAGCTCGACCTTGATGTTTTTGGCCGTTGCTTTGGCCCGGGTGACTTTGGAGTTCATGTAAAATTTAAACCCCTGGCGTCTGAGAACCCGTTGCAGTTTGCGCCCCACCTGACCGTCCAGCCCGGTGGCAATTTTCGGCAGCATTTCAAACAGACTCACCTTGGCACCGAGCCTCAGCCAGACCGATCCCAGCTCCAGTCCGATATAGCCGCCGCCGACGATACCCAGGTGTTTGGGTACGGTGTCCAATTTCAAGGCGTCGGTTGAGCTGATGATCTGATGACCGTCAAAAGGCAGATCCGGCAACGGTACGGTTTCGCTGCCGGTAGCCAAAATAATGGCCTTAGCGGAAAGAGTGGTGGTTTTCTTCTTTTTACCAGAGTCCGACGGGGCTTCCACAGTGACCTGATCAGCCGCAGCAAGTCGTGCCGCACCTTGAATGATTTCCACCTTATGGCCTTCAAGCAATCTTTTGACATTTTCAGTCAGGTCCTGAACCACTTTTTCTTTGCGGGCCATCATCACCGCCAGGTCGAGGCCGATGCGGCCGGTTTTGATGCCGTGATCGGCAAACTGGTTTTTGGCGAGCTGGAGATATTCGCTCGAATCCAGCAGGGCTTTACTGGGGATGCAGCCGACATTGAGACAAACGCCTCCCAGGCGCGGCGCTTTTTCAATACAGGCAACCTTCATGTCCAGCTGGGCGGCGCGCACCGCGGCCACATAGCCGCCGGGCCCACTGCCGACAATGATCACATCGTAGGTGCTGTTTGGGGCCATAACTAAATCTCCATCATTATGCGTTCCGGGTTTTCGATACATTCCTTGATGCGCTTGAGAAAGGTGACAGCTTCACGACCGTCAATAATGCGGTGATCGTAGCTGAGCGCAAGATACATCATGGGCCGGATAACCATCTGATCCTCGATCGCCACGGGCCGCTTTTCGATGCGGTGCATCCCGAGAATTCCACTCTGGGGCATATTTAATATCGGTGTGCTCAACAGTGAACCGAAAACGCCACCGTTGCTGATGGTAAATGTGCCGCCTTCGAGGTCGGACAGTTCCAGCCGGTTTTCTTTTATTTTATTGACAAAATCGACAATCGCCTGTTCCAGTTGGGCGAAATTAAGCTGATCGGCATGCCGGATGACGGGAACCACCAGTCCCTTTTCGGATCCGATAGCAACGCCGATATGATAATAATGATGGTAGATGATGTCCCTGTCATCGATATAGGCATTGACTTCGGGAAATTCCTTGAGCGCTTCCACACAGGCTTTGATAAAGAAGGACATCATGCCCAGCGAGATGCCGTATTTTTCCTTAAAACTTTCTTTGAACTGAGCCCTTAGTGCCAGCACCCGGGTCATGTCGACATCGTTAAAAGTGGTCAGCATGGCGGTATTTTGCTTGGCATTCAGCAGGTGAGAGGCTATCCGCTGGCGGATCGGGCTCATCGGTTTGCGTGTAATTCCTTCTTCGCCGGACTTTGATATTTCAGCTGGCGGCTGTGGCGGAGCTTCCGCGGGTTTTTGAACCGTATCATCGAGCTTGGACGGCGCTGGTTCTGCTGCCGGCACCTGCAACCCTTCCAGAAACAAGACCACGTCTCCCTTGGTGATACGGCCGGCAGGGCCGGTCCCCATAATTTGGGCCGGATCCAGATTTTTTTCAGCAATCAGCCGCCGCACAGAGGGCGCCAAGTCATCTGATCGAACCGATGGTTGCGCCGGTGGTGGTGGCGGTGCCGGAGCAGGAGCCGGGGCAGTCTGTGCGGGTGCTTCCGGTGCCGGTGGTTCCTCGGGTGCTGCAGCTGGCGTTTGGGCCGCTTTTGTTTCAGGGGGTTCCTGAGCAGGGGGCAGTTCTGCGGTCTCGGGTGCAGCCGCTGCGTCAATGGTGGCGACCACAGTGCCGATAGCGACCGTTTCGCCCTCTTGAACCTGAATGGAGAGTACACCGGCGGCCTCGGAGACGACCTCTAAGGTGACCTTGTCCGTTTCAATAACAAAAAGCGGCTCGTCCTTATTAACCATATCTCCATCGCTTTTAAACCACTGGGCCAATAAGGCCTCTGTTACCGATTCGCCCACGCTAGGGACCTTTACTTCAATGACCATAATTCCCTCTACTTCGTTTACTTCAATTTATCTGCCATATTTTAAATTGGCAGCTATAGTCCTTTAGGTTTCGGGTGTCAGGTGTCAGGTGTCAGAATTTGCAGCGCTGACACCTGAACACTGACACCTGAAACCTATTGAGGGCCGGAGGCCCTGAACTATCCGGCGGCTGCTTTGCCTTTACCTTTGCGGATGGCCGGCGGCCCCAGGGCCTGAGCGACGATCGCCTGCTGTTCTAATCTGGCAAGGCCGGGAAAGCCGGAAGCCGGGCTGGAAGATGCTTTTCGGCCGATATATTTGAATGATTTTCCGGAAGCGGCCTTTAGGCGCGGCTGCACAAATTGCCATCCGCCCATGTTTTGCGGCTCTTCCTGGACCCAGAACCATTTTTTGGCCTGACGATATATTTGCAAAATCTTTTTTAGCTGTGATTCCGGAAAGGGATAGAACTGTTCGAGCCTCACAATCGCAACGTCTGTTTTTTCCATTTTGTTACGGTTTTGCAACAGCTCATAAAAAATTTTCCCACTGCAGATCAAAATTGTTTTCGCCTGTTTGGAGCCCTCGGGGTCATCGAGGACGGGTTGAAAATGGTCTGTCGCCAGGTCCTCGATTTTTGAAACCGCCAGCGGATGGCGCAACAGGCTTTTCGGTGTCATGACAAT
>JASFIX010000243.1:0-6404 GCA_050122435.1 Desulfobacterales bacterium | reverse complement strand
GTATCTCCATATCGAACCACCACTGAACCGGATGCCTGTTTGGCAACTTTGTCGGCCTGGATACTCAGGGTTCGGCCCCCGATTTCTTCTTTAAGTAAAATTTCCATTTTTTCTCCTAAAATAAAGCGTCGCTTGATCCTTTTTCATTTATTATGACCTTCGCATTGCAAACCGGTGATCATAGAAAGGCCGGACGCTAAATTCTGTATGTCTGACAAAACCCGAAATGGATCGGGTTTCGGACAGTGTTTGTCTCATCCGGCATCGTTGGGCCTTTCAGTAGCAGCAAAAATTGGCACTGCTGAAACCACTGATGACATAGGCGCAAAGAGTGAGCCGGTTTGGCAGGCTACCTTTTCAAGCCGAGCGTGTCAATTATGGCCCGATAGCGATTGACGTCTTTGTGCTTCACATAGTTGAGCAGGCGGCGGCGTCTGCCCACCAGCATCAGTAATCCCCGGCGGGAATGGTGATCTTTTTTGTGAATCTTCAAATGCTCGGTGAGGGAGGAAATACGATAGGTCAATAGACCGACCTGGACTTCGGGCGATCCAGTATCGGTTTCATGCAGCTTGAACTTGTCAATCAATTTCTTTTTGTCTTCTGTGTCAAAAACCACTTTTCGAGCCTCCTCTAAGGGAAAATATGTTTGGGTTCTAGTATCTCTTTTTCAGGTTGGAAAAACACAGGCATAGGAGAGCCTGTCCCTGTTTTTTTCATAATTTAAGACCGCATGCAATATATTGTTGCCATCTACGATTTTTATATGGGTATCTTGCTTTTTTAAATTTTCTGATGGCCCAGCGATTCTTATTTCAGACATCTTCAGGTGTTTGCCATGTCTGACCTTTTCGATCAATTTTTGATCGGCAATACAGGTCGGCATCTCTCCAAGGGCATCGCTCATGCTGATAAGATACCGTTTGCTGTCACCTGCCAGAATCCGCTTTTCCAATCGCGTCGGTGTTATCGCCTGTTGAATTTTAAAGCCGCTGCTTTGCGTGCGTTTGAGTGCCAGAAGATGGCCACCACATCCGAGCTGTTGTCCAATATCAGCGCACAGGCTGCGAATATAGGTTCCGGCAGAACATGAGACTTCAAAATGCACCAATGGCAGATTTACTTCAAGAATTTTAATTTTTGAAATATAGACCCGTCTGGCCGGCTTTTGAACCGGTGTGCCCTTTCGAGCCAAGCGATATAAAGGAGTTCCTTTGTGCTTTAACGCCGAAAAGACCGGGGGCTGTTGTTGAATTTGCCCCTCAAATCTCTTAATCGCCGATTTTATCGCATCTTCCGGCCAGTCCATAACCGGTTTGACGGCGGTAACCTTTCCGGTCTTATCCTGAGTATCGGTTTCAATCCCCAGTTTAAGGGTTGCGTCATAGGTTTTATGGCCAGTCAGTAGAAAGCGGGCCAATCGAGTCGCATCATTTATGCAGCATACCAGGACCCCTTCGGCAACGGGATCCAGCGTACCGGCATGACCGGCTTTTCTCGCACCTAAAAGGCGTTTCACATCAGCGACAACCCTGGCCGAGGTGATATTTGGCGGTTTATCGACAACGATAATTCCGCTTGATTCCTGCCGGTTTTTTGTCGGCTGCTTTTGGATAGGCGATGATGAACGCATCCGATTTACAAATCATCAGCCAATTCGATGATTTTTGATTTCAACGCCACCAGCGTTGATTCAATCTGAAATCCGGCAGCGCTGGCGTGTCCGCCGCCGCCAAATTTCCCCGCGATTTTGGCTACATCCACACTGCTGTCGGATCGCAGGCTGACGTGGTAGCGATTCATATTGGCGAATTTACCGGCGCCATTTTTTATTTCATGGATGAGTGCGGCGACTTTTACGTCCTCAATACGCCGCGCATAATTGATCATCCCATCTAAATCTTCCGTATTCGTCCCGGTTGTATTGAGCATGCTTCGGGTTACGGTCATCATCGACAATTTGCCATTTTCTGAGATTTCGATCGAGTTCAGCAACATATTTAACAGCTTGATGCGGCCCAGGGAATAGGTTCCAAATACACGTTGCGCCACGTTGTGGGGCTCCACGCCGGCATCGGTCATCGCCTTACTGATGGCAAAAGCCGCCTGGTTTGTATTTGAAAAACGAAACGAGCCGGTATCCGTTAAAATTCCCGTGTAAATTGACGTCGCAATGGCTTTGTCAAAAGGGATCTCCAGGGCATTGATCAACCGGTAAACGATTTCGGCTGTGGCACAGGCATCGGTGTCGATAAATTGGATATGCCCAAAGCCGGTGTTTGAAACGTGATGATCAATGTTAATGACAATCGGTATCCTGCCGATCTCAGCACTGGTTTCTCCGATTCTGGTCAGGTCGCCGCAATCAAGCACAAGCGCCAGGTCATATATGTCGGCGCTTTTGATCTGTTGTACGATTCGGCCGGCACCGGGAAGAAATCGATATACGGCCGGAATTGGGCTTGGCGTATGCATAGTAATTTTTTTATCCAGCTTGGTCAATGCCAATCCCAGCGCCACAAGAGATCCTACCGAATCCCCATCCGGTTCGGCATGCGAAGCGATTAAAATATCTTGTCCGTCCTTAATATGTTGAATGATCTGGTCCATTTTTAATTTTAGTCGACTTGATCAACTCGTCAATATGCGCACCGTATTCCAACGAGTCATCATAATAAAATTTTATATCCGGCATGTACTTGAGGTCAATTTCATGTGCCAGAATCCGCTTAATAAATCCACGGGCACTGTTAAAACCTTTAATGGCGTTATCTTTTTTGTGCTTGCCGCCGGGAGTCGTAAAGTATATTCGCGCCAGCTTTAAATCGCGTGAGACGTCGACCTCCGTAATAGTGGCCATTTTCAGCCGCGGATCCCCGATATCCTTTTTCAATATTTCGGACAGGACTTGCTGGATTAAACCGCCCACCCTTTCTGATCGTGCGAATGGAATCATAAATGAATAATTTCCATTTCTGTATCGATAATTTCTGCCAGACCGAGATCTTCGGCCAGATTTACCATCTTATCAATTTTTGAATTGATGGTGGCCTGATCATTGCCGACTAGTGAAAAACCAATTTCTGCGCGCTGGTGAACGTCGTTGGATCCGATTTCCGCCACCGATGCGTTAAAATTGTTGCGCAGCCGGCTGATAATCGATTTAACAACTTTGCGCTTGCCTTTCAGAGAGCGGCAATCATGCAATCTGAAGGTGATAATTCCTGTTCCCACCACCATGGTCGCTTCGCTCCGTTTCAGGAGCGCTGTGCTTTAAGAGTGTTTCACTTTAAGAGCGCTACGCTTTAGGATTCGGTTTTTTCAGCTTATATCCTCAAACCCCGGAGGGGTGCTCCTCAAGCCCTGTAAGGTCACTCCTCAAGGCGCCACCACTTTGGTGGGGCCGCTCCTTGTTTTTATTTGATTTCCGGTTTTATCTCCTCCAGATAGTAACAATCAATCGTATCGCCGACTTTAATGTCATTGAAGTTCTCGATGCCGATGCCGCATTCATATCCGGCCTGGACTTCTTTGACATCATCTTTAAATCGCCGCAAAGAAGAATTTTTGCCTTCAAATACCACCACGCCTTCTCTCAGAAGGCGCACGTTTTGCCCGCGTTCTATTTTGCCATCCGTTACATAACAGCCGGCAATATTACCTATCTTGGGAATCTGAAAGACCTCGCGAACTTCAGCGGTACCTATGACGCGTTCTTCAAAGGTGGAGGCCATCATTCCGACCATCGCGTTTTTAACATCTTTGATAACGTCATAGATAACGTTGTAAAAGCGCATATCCACATTTTCTTCATTGGCCAGTGCCTGAACTTTAGGACTGGGTCTTACGTTGAAACCGATAATAATAGCATCTGATACGGTGGCCAGTGAGATATCCGATTCGGCAATCGTTCCGCTGGCGGAATGGACGACGTTTACATTAACCTCATCGTTGGAAAGTTTGGTCAAGGAATCATTTAGCGCTTCAATTGAACCATGAACATCTGCTTTTATAATAAGGTTTAAATCCTTTATCTCACCTTCTTGCATGCGCTCGTATAGCTTGTCCAGACTCAGCCGGCTGGATTGCGCCAGTTCCTTTGATCGTTGTTTCTGCTGGCGGTGTTCGCTGACCTGTTTGGCATCTTTTTCATCTTTTAGTGCCAAAAATTCGTCACCGGCCATGGGTACTCCTGAGAGGCCGACGATTTCCACCGGCACTGAGGGACCGGCCGATTCCACCTGTTTGCCCCGGTCGTCTTGCATCGCGCGGATTCTGCCGTAATGCATGCCGCACACCACCGGATCACCGGCACGCAAGGTACCTTCTCTTACCAGCACAGTGGCAACGGCGCCTCGGCCCGAGTCGATTTTGGCTTCCACCACATGACCGCTGGCCAGTTTGTCGGGATTGGCTTTAAATTCCAATACTTCAGCCTGAAGCAGTATCATTTCCAGTAGTTCGTCAATCCCTTCGGCCTCTTTGGCCGAGACGTTCACATAAATGGTATCACCACCCCAATCTTCCGGTGATAGACCGATTTCGGCAAGTTCGCGTTTAACTTTTTCGGGTTCCGCATTCTGTTTGTCGATTTTGTTTATGGCGACGATAATCGGAACCTCGGCCGCTCTGGAATGATTAATCGCCTCTGTTGTCTGGGGCATAACCCCGTCATCGGCCGCAACCACCAACACCACAATATCGGTAACCTGGGCGCCTCGAGCTCGCATGGCCGTAAAGGCTTCGTGCCCGGGTGTATCTAAAAAGGCGATTTGCCCTTTGTCGGTTTGGACATGATAAGCGCCGATATGCTGGGTAATCCCTCCGGCTTCCATTTCAGAAATTCGCGATTTTCGAATAACGTCGAGCAAAGACGTTTTGCCATGATCAACATGGCCCATAATCGTAACCACTGGTGGCCGCGGTGCCAGCTTTTCAGGATCATCGGTTTCTTGCTGTAGAATGGCTTCTTCCTCGAAACTGGCACGTTCGACTTCATAATCGAATTCACCGGCAATCAACGCGGCGGTATCAAAATCAATCGTTTGATTGACCGTGGCCATAGACCCCATTTCCATCATGGCCTTTATAATCTCGCCTGCTTTAATACCCATACGTTTGGCCAGTTCCGACAGTACGATGGCATCATCAATTTTTATTCGGCGCTTGATTGCCTTGGCAACGGTTATCTGTGTTTTTTGACCGCCGACGGGTTTTTTGCCTTTAGCCATCTTGCGCTGTTTGCGTGGCCGGTATCCTTCAGCGTAAAGGTCTTCACCTTCGACGACCGCTTTTTTCTTGAAAGAAATCTTCTTTTTCAGGAATTTTCTATCGACATCCGATTCTTCATACTTTTTCTTGCGTTTTCTCTTTTTTGTTTCTTTGGCCGGGGGGGCGGCTTCCTCTGGCTGGCTCGGTACTGCCGCTTTTTTGCCGACCGGCGGTTTTTCAACTTTGGCCTTTGCTTTTTGGGGCTCGGCCTTTTTCTTTTTTAGTGGCTTTTCAGGCGGTTTAACCGGCAACTTGATGATTTTGGCCGAGGGTTCTTTTTTGGGGACTTTCTTTGGTTTTTTTGCTACTTTGGCAGCCGGCTTTTCTTCTACCTCCGCAGGGATAGCTTCTTGTGGTTCTTCTAGTTCTTTAGCCTTTTCGTCTTCAACGACAGATTCTTCAGGAACCTGGGCAGCGATCTCTTCCTTGTCGGCTTTTTCGGCTGCATCGTCTGCCGCTTCAGGCTCGACTTCGGGTGTTGCAGACACTTCAACTTTGACCTTTTTACGTCGTCTGCGAATAACCGTCGGCTTTATTCGAGTCTCTTCGATGGTTTCTTCTTTTTGCGGGGTGCTAAAAAACGATGATTTAATTTTGGTAATAATGTCATCATCCAAAGCACTCATATGGCTTTTAACGGAAATATCCAAGTCACCGAGCTTTTCAAGAAGCACCTTGTTCGTCATATTCAAATCCCTGGCAAGTTCGTATACTCTGAGCCTGGCCATTCTTTCCCCCAAAATTTTAATTCATGCGCGGCATGCGGCCGCAATTTATCTTTCAGACGATTTCATCGTCTAGGATTAATTTTCTTTATCGGTTTCGGCGTTTTCAGGTTTATCTTCAGATTGTTCATCAGCCTCGGTGGTATCAGCTTCTGCAGTTTCAGATTCATTTTCAGGCTGTTCAGCGGCCTCCGTTGTATCGGTTTCGGTTGATTCAGGTTCAATGCCGTCCGCCGGTGCGGTTTGATCATTTTCCCAAGATTCTTCAGGTGGTGCCGTATTCTTTTCACTGTCAGTCTGTTCCTGTTCACCTTCAGTTACCTCGGTTTCGCCTGTATCAGCCTCTTGGGCCTTCTCTTCTTCGGTGTCTTCAGCTTGCTGGGCTTCCAATACGGCGGTTTGAGCAGC
>JASFIX010000242.1:0-6433 GCA_050122435.1 Desulfobacterales bacterium | reverse complement strand
ATATTACCCGCAATGAGATTCTGGCACGGATTCCCTATCAGCAGGGATGGCTCATAGATCCGCTTTATCTTTCATTTAAAGAAATCCAATCTATCTTATCTAGCTAAGTAGTCGTCGATCCCTGTTGTCCTTATTTTCTTCACTTATAGTATCCGCGCTGCTTAAGGTCCTGCCAGACATCAAGGAGATCCAACCTTTCCAATTCTTTCTTTGTCGGGATTCCCTTATAGTTCCAGCCCCTTAATTTATAGAAGCTTGAAATCATTTTATTAAACTTTTTGTGGTCAAGCTTGACGTCCGGCGGCAGCGGGGTTTCACGAAAGAATCTCTCCGGGATTTTGATGTCAGCTCTGCGGTTGATGCCTTTTCTTACATTGTAGGCCCGGGTAAGCGCATTTATTCTTTTGGCAATCTTTATTGCTTCGGCTTCATCGAGGTCCATGCCGGTAGCATAAGACATAAGATTGATCTGATCATCCACGCTAATGGGAGGGTAAAGCCAGAATCCCGTCCAAAAGATGCAAACGCCTGCCGAATCTGCGATCGCATTCGTGTCCACGTCGCGGGAGGTGAACGGGACAATCTTTTCATAGTCACGGCCCAGGCCCACATAGGCTTCAACAAACGGCTTTTCAAATTCTTTCGGATAGTGAAAGTAACCATCCTTCACATATTCTTGCTTCCATTTGGGCTTATTCTCCATCGCCCATAAAACGGCACTGCTTTCGGCTCTGGTCATATCCAGCCTGTCGGTAACGGCCGTCCGAAGAGCGCGATAAGGATTGGTAGGCTGAAACGCGATCATTTCCAGTTTCTTAATGTGGTAGGCGTGCTTTCTGGCACCTCTCCCAATCTGTCTGGCGGCTTCATATACCCCATCGGCCAGGATATCTCCGATTCCTTCTCTTCTGGCGATTTTGCCGATCAGCGAAAGTGTCTGATCCTGGTTTGCCCATTCCAGATTTTCCCCTTGGGTATCTGCCTTGGTTAAAATGCCCTTTTCAAAAAGGTCTATTACAAAAGCAATGTTGCATGCCGTTGAAATCGTGTCTAATCCGTATTTCTCGCACAGGTTGGTACATCTCGCATTGAATAGAAGATCACGTGTCTTCACGGCAAACATGAACGAAAACCACGACTGGCATTTCACGGAACAATATTCACCTTCAGGCAGTTTAATATTCACCTTGCAGGCGAGGGCACAATTGTAACAGCTTTCTGTTCGCGAACTGAATTCCTTAACGAAACTATCATGATAGTCTCCGGCATTGTCGAACGGGCGCTTCTGGCCCAAATTGCCCCAGGCCCAGTTGTTCATGAACCATTCATGAGTTTCATAAGATATTCTGTCGAAATACGCCCTTATCCCGTCCGTTTTTTTGAGGATATGTTCACACAGCTCATGAAACTCAGTTGGACGGGCAATATGAATGTCTTTTGTGCCGTTGACGGCAATGGCCTTTAGCTTTTTGTCTCCCATAACGGCGCCCACACCGGCTCGACTGGCACCGGTGCCGGAGCCATGTTCGATGGTTGCAGCAAGGACCCGGTTCTCCCCGGCCTGGCCGATGCTCAGAACTTGAGCGCCACTCTGCTTCAGCTCGTCTCGAATGATCTTGGTGGTTTCCCTGATGTCTTTCCCCCAGAGATGGCCGGCGTCACGGATCTCTGTTTTGCCATCGTTAATCCAAAGGTATACCGGTTTTGAAGACTTCCCCGAGATGATCAGGTTATCGTACCCGGCTTGTTTTAGCTGCGCTCCCCAGAATCCCCCTATACTGGAATAGGTTTGAAGATTCGTCTGGGGAGAAAGGGTGGTGAGTATCGTGCGATTCGCGCCCGGGGCGGGGGTGCCCGTAAGGACGCCGGCTCCGAATATCATGAGATTGTCGGGTGAAAAAGGAATTGTTTCCGGCGGGACCCGATCCCAGAATAATTTGGTATTGGTTCCCCGTCCACCGAGATACATTTGCCTGGCAGTTGGATCTACGTGTGTCTGACGACTTTTACCTGTGGACAAGTCGATCTCCAGATTCGCGCCTACCCAGCCGTAATCCATTTTCTTTTGCTCCTATTGCCTTGTTTTTATCCGCAGTTTAAATCTCAGAAATCGATCGGTCAAGATGCATAACAAAGCGATCCCGATTTTTGGATCATTATTTGTGGTTTGATGTACTTTCCAATTTTACATCAGAGGAAAGAAGAAACTTTCGGAAATTCTTGACTGTTTTTTTTGTCTCGCCTATTATTAACAATATCAAGGTGATGTCAGCGAAGTAAATCGCAATTCGAAAATCTCAACATCCAGGGAGACATCATGAATAAACTGGAACTTATTGACATGTTAAAAAATGAATGCCGGCTTTCAAAAAAGGAAGCTGCAGCCGTAGTTGATCTATTCTTCGACAGTATGTCTGAGGCGCTTGCAAAGGGTGACCGGGTTGAGATTCGCGGACTATGCTCTTTTTATGTTAAAGAATACCGATCCTACCAGGGCAGAAATCCTAAAACCGGCGAAAGCGTCTGGGTAGCCCCCAAAAAACTGCCCTTTTTCAAGAGCGGTAAAGAATTAAAAGAACGGGTGGATTCTTGACCTGATTATCTTAAGACGTTTCCCGGTTTGTTTTTGATAATGATGCCTTCGCAGGATACAATTATTCGCAATCAACTCTTTTCGCTTGAAAAATCAAAATTCAGATCAAAATTCAAGCTAAGACAAAAAGAACAGGATTACACTTCCACCAAAGGGCTCGATACCATCAAAAGCCACGCGTTTGATTTTGTAAATTCCAGAGTTGCTCCTGATTTCCCCCAAAATGATGGCAAACAAACACCCATGAAAGGGCATCCGGTCTTCATCGCCCAGCATGCTACGGCGACTTGCTGCCGGGGATGCATTCAAAAGTGGCATGGAATCGAAAAGGGTAGACCGTTGAGAGCGGCCGAAATTGATTATGTTGTCGCCTTGATTATGGGTTGGATTGAGCGGCAGATGAATGAATAAAGAAAGGGTCGCTTCACTTAAAATCGGGCGGGATGCATAACCTGCAAGGAGGATTTATGAAAAGCACGTTGGTTTCGATTATGATTGTGTTGACTGTCGCTTTTGCAGCAATTGCCGGCGATAATCCAAGAGTAGAGATGGATACGACCAAAGGGAAAATTGTGCTGGAGCTAGATGCGGACAAGGCACCGAAAACGGTTGAGAATTTTCTGGCATATGTGGATGCTGGGTTTTATGACGGCACCATTTTTCACCGCGTGATTCCCAACTTCATGATCCAGGGCGGCGGCTTTACCGCTGACATGCAGCAGAAGAAAACCCGAGCACCGATTGACAATGAAGCCAACAACGGTTTGCGAAACGAACGCGGCACCATCGCCATGGCGCGTACCTCAGACCCCCACAGCGCCACGGCCCAGTTTTTCATCAACACCAAAAACAATGATTTCCTGAATCACAGAGGCAAATCCCCCCAGGGTTGGGGGTATGCGGTTTTCGGGCGTGTGGCCGAAGGCATGGCCGTTGTGGACGCCATCTCCGGCGTCAAAACCGCTACCCGAGGCCCGTTCCGTGACGTGCCCACCGATCCTGTTGTTATCCGCAAGGCCATTCGATTGCCATAAGGAATCAGGGTGCGGCTTTTTCCGGCGCTGTTTTCGATGCTTCCAGAATTTCAAGGGCCTTTTTAAGCACCTGCTCGGGCGGAATTTGTTTTAAGCACAGATTATCACCGTCGCAGGGTGAATTGCGGTGATTGTATGCGGTCAGACAGGGCGAACAGGGCAGGGGATTATAGAATATCGTGGCTTTTGCATCAACCGGGCTATACAGGTCAGGCGTTTGCGGGCCATAAAATATAATGGTCGGGATAGGCGTCATGGCGGCGAACTGCGCGGGATCGCCGTCATTGGTGATCAACAGTTCGGCAAATTGAAAGATCAGCATCAGTTCGCTGACCTTAGGGGTATATCCGGTCAGGTCGATGCAGGCCGGATTGTTGATTTTCGACAGAATAGCGCTGGCCAGTTCCCGGTCTTCTTTCATTCCGACAATGCCCACCGCGTATCCCTTTTTAATTAGCTCACCTGCAACCTGGCTGTAGTAATTACGGGGCCAGGCCCTAATCGGCAAGATGCCTGCACCAGGGAAAATCAGCACCAGGCGCTTGTCGGCAATGGCGCTGAAATCGGCCCGCAATCTGGCCTGCATTGCATCAATTTCATACCTGTTAAAATCGATAAGCGGCGCTCTCAGGTTGGTGCGCCCCAGCGGCTGTTTGGCTCTGGGTACGTCGACGGAATCGACGGCCGCTGCCAGGGTCAGAAACTGCTTGGATATATGGTGATAGGGGTTGAATAAAACCGGGTGATTAATAAAATTGCCACGATAAAGGCCTTCCTGGGTGTGGGGATGAAAGCCGACGCGAATCCTGGCACCGCTTAGAAACGAAATTATACTGCTGATTCTGGTAAACAACTCACAGTCGATTACCACATCAACTTTGAGTTTGTGGATTCGATTCAACACCCGCAGGCAATCGAAGGTAAAGGCACCAAAAGAGGTGTCGCGGATGGTCAAAATATTTTCTGAAGCGGTGACATCAAGCAGGGTTAAGATTTCTTTATTCTTTTCGAACAAAAGCCCATACAGCTCGGCTTTGGGGTAGCGCCTTTTAATCTGCTGAAACATAGGGTAGGCCAAAACAATACTCCCCATTTCAGAGAGCAGAATTACCAGAAACTTTTTGGCCTGAAAGCCGTCTTCCTCATCTTTGCTTTTGCGGTAAAAAAGAGAAAAAATCCGGCAGATAAATGCGCCGATATACCGATCCACTTTCTGCTGAAAATTAATATTCATATTCTTCAATCAATATTATTGGCTGGCGGCTTTAACTGAACCAGGGTCGCCCCCCACCCGCCGGCTTCCGGGGGCGCATCCTTGAAGCTTTTGACCGCCGGATTATTTTGCAAAATTCGCTGTACCTGTCTTTTTTGAATGCCCTTGCCTTTACCGTGAATGACTCGCACCGAAAAAATGCCGGCCTTGATGCATTCATCAAAATAATTTTCTAGCAGATCTGCAATATCCTGCGGCCGGAAAGTGTGCAGATCCAGGACATCTTCGATTGGAATTTGAATCGGTTCCATACTTTAAATCTCGTATGCTTTGTTTTGGATTTGGTCCCTGTTCTTGATCTGTGGTTATATAATGGTATAAGCTTATAACCTTAATTGATCACAAACAAGATTAAAAAATAGGGCCAAGGTTTTAAAATAAAGGGAATTCATATGCCGGGATCGAACACATCTGCCACGTTGATATTCGGTGGTTTGCTGCTATTCGCTTATCTACTGGGTTCCATCCCCTGGGGCCTGATTTTAAGCCGCATCTTTGCCCGCGAAGATATCCGGCTGAAGGGCAGCGGAAATATCGGAGCAACCAATGTAACGCGGCAAACCGGGGTAATTCCAGGCTTGCTGACATTGGCCGGAGATATTTTAAAAGGCGCCATTCCGGTTTGTCTGGCACTGGTGGCATTTGGTCCGACCGGCGGTTCCGCTGATTTTTATCCGGCAGCTGTTGCGCTGGCTGCGTTTTTAGGCCATCTTTACCCTGTATATCTAAAGTTCCGCGACGGCGGCAAAGGGGTTGCCACCGCCGCTGGATGTTTTGCGGTGGTTTCGCCTGGGGCAGTTCTGGCCGCAGTCGTTGTTTTTATTGCCATGCTGTCTATGGCCCGGCGGGTTTCAGTCGGTTCGCTTTCCGCCGCTGCGGTCTTGCCGCTTGCGGTATGGATAGCCACCGACTCCGCTATAATGACGGCCAGCGCCGGTATTGTCGCCCTTTTTATTTTTATCCGTCATCGGGATAACTTGAAACGACTTTTGGACGGAAAAGAACCCGAATTTACACTCAAAAAAGATCATTCCCAAAAATAGTGACGAAAGTGAACTAAAATTGGAAGTGACTAAAGTTATAGCTCACCGCAAAGACGCAGAGAGCGCAGAGAGAAAATTTCTTAATAAAAAACCTCTGCGGGCTCTGCGTCTCTGCGGTGAAACATATTTAAATGACAGAATTCCTTAACTCTAGGCATTTTAGGTCACTTTTAACTTTAGCGCATTTGCTTTAATGCATTTTTGAAATCGCTTCTCAGGTAAACCATAACCACCCATAGGAAATAATCCCCGCTACCAGAAATTGGGTTTCGAGCAAAAATTCCAGCCGAATACCCGGAAACATCAGCGCCCTTTCATACGCAAAAATAATAATCGATATCAGCAAAGGGCATATGATCAATAGAAAGCCCAGGCTCGAGGTCAGTTGAAAAGCACTCGAAATAACCAATGTCCCTGTCAATACAATCAACATTATTTTAAGCAGGCGCATTGACTGCTTTTCCCCCAGTAGAATCGGGATGGTTTCTTT
>JASFIX010000241.1:0-6434 GCA_050122435.1 Desulfobacterales bacterium | reverse complement strand
TTTCAGAAACGGTCAGAGAACCTTTGCCCAGAAAGTCATCCGTTTTGAGACGGCGGTGCAGCTCTTCCAGTTCACCCAGGATATGTCCCATTTTAAAAATTGCGTTGTCGCCACGCTCGGGGGCAGAACCATGGGCGCTGACGCCTTTAACCTCCACCTTGATCTCCATGCGGCCTCGCTGGCCCCTGTAAATACCGCCGTCGGTAGGCTCGGTGGAGACAACGAACTCCGGCTTCAAGCCCGTTTCATTGATAATGTACTGCCAGCACAAACCGTCGCAATCTTCCTCCTGAACAGTGCCGACAACGATCAGGGTGTAGTCGCCTTCTAACCCCAGATCTTTGATAATTTTTCCGGCATAGACCATGGAGGCCATACCGCCCTCCTGGTCTGAGGCGCCACGGCCGCCGATAACTTCATCGTCCTCGTAACCTTCGTAGGGATCGAATTTCCAGTTGTCCTTGTTGCCTACACCCACGGTATCAATGTGAGCGTCCATGGCAATCAGATGCTTGCCTCTTCCGATAGTGCCAAGTACGTTGCCCATGGGGTCGATTTCCACTTTATCAAATCCCACCTTTTCCATTTCTTCTTTGATCCGTTCGACAACCGCTTTTTCCTGGCGGCTTTCGCTGGGCAGACGGATCATGTCGCGCAAAAATCCGGTCATATCAGGCTTGTATCCTTCGGCCAGTTCCTTGATCTTTGCAAAGTCTAGTTGTTTCATGAGTTCAAAACCTCCCCACCCGGAAAAACCGGAAAGATGGCCACAAAAAAACAGGCTAAATCGGTATGCGGTAATTTATCTCTGCGTTTTCGTGTCTTGGTCGCAAAAATGTTTGCCACAGAATGAACAAAAATAATGATGAAAGGCCTAAGCTTAAATTCTTTAATTGTATTAATCAATAGACGGATATTTACCGTGCCAGATAATTTCCTGGTAATTGACCGGATCGGTAGCGCTTTCAGTGTTAAAGCAAGGCAGCGTGGAATCGGTACCCAGCTCTAATTTGTCTTTTAGGGCTTAAAATCGGCATAGTTTACCAAAAGATCCATCAAACCGATTGCGACCGCACCGGATTCCCCCCCGCCTGTACAAAAAAATGAGCCGGGTAAGCATCTTCGGCACGCTGCTGATCAACTGCCTCCGAACACATGGTCAGATACCCTTCTATAATCCATAGGGGAACTTCGGTGTATCCTTTCCAGGCGGTATCCTGAACCACGTACCAGTCGTTTTCTTCGGCCATGCTGCAGGCCAGACGCACCGCAGCGGGTGAAAGATTTGCGGGCAGGTCATGCCCCGGGGGTATTTGGATCAGATATTTACAATTTGGGCCGGGAATTTCTTTAGTGGCCATGCGGGACCTTCACTTATTGCGATATCAAAGAGGTTCAAAAAACGATTGCGCTGTGGTTATTCAGGCAAAATCAACTTTAGAAAAGCAGGTTGGCAGCTATTGTTTACGATTGGACAGATCATAAACAGCAACTTCACGGTTGCGACCAAAAGTCTTCGTGATGGCATCCATTACCAGTTTAAGGTCCTAAAATCTGCATTCCTTTTCATTCATCATAAGGTTCAGTTCCTTCCAATAAAGAGATGAGAGAACACATATAGAATCAGTCGGGTTAGGATGGATCAGTCGAGGGAGCTGGCTTCCTAACCCCCTAAATAAATATTTCAACCCTGTCAACTATTTTTGATAGCTTTGCCTAACACATCTTAATAATTGTTAAAAAACATTGTGAGGCAAATTGACTGCGCCAGAATTCCCGCCTGACCCTAAATAGTGAAGGCCTGAATCCTCCAAGAACCAAACTCGGCCAAATTTTCTTAAGTTTTGCACTTTTCCAGCCGATATACACCTATAAAGGCGTGTCCTATTTTCACGGCGCACCCTGATGGAGAAAATCTTGTGAATAGCCGAAATTTACATGACATTATGCTAAAAGTCGAAGCGTTTCCGGGCATGCCGGCGACGGCAGCGAAGCTGCTTCCGCTGCTAGACAACCCGGATTCGACGACATCTGAAGTAGAAAATATTGTAAAATATGATCCGGGGCTCACCGCCAACATCCTGAAACTGACCAATTCTGCCTATTTTGGCATCCCCACCAAGGTCAGTTCGATTAAACAGGCGATCATCCTCTTGGGCTGGAAACGGCTGGTGCAGGTCGTGACAACCATCTGTATGAGCCCGTTAATGAAAAAGGCCATCCCCGGATATGATTTGCGCAGCGGGGAATTATGGCGGCATTCTATCGCGGTTTCCGTGGCGGCAGAATTATTGGTGAAGGCCTTGAAAATACCTGATGCCGATGAAGTTTTTACAGCAGCCCTGCTGCATGATATCGGCAAACTGATACTTGGCAGCTTTGTGAAAAATGATTTAGAGCAAATCCAAGCCATGGTGACAAAGGGAATAACCTTTGACGTCGCCGAATCCATGGTGCTGGGAACCAATCATGCTGAAGTCGGGGGTCAAATTTTGCACAAGTGGTCTTTCCCGGTCGAGCTGGTAAATGCCGTTCGATGGCACCATGATCCCGAATCCTGCGAAAATACATGTGTCCTGAGCGATATTGTGCATGTTGCCGACACGGTGGGTTTGATGACGGGTTTCGGGAAAGGAGAAGAGGAGATTGATATCGAACCATTTGGTCCGGTGGTCGATCGCCTCGGCTTAAAGGTCAACCACCTCGAAGCGATGGCCCAGCAGACGCTGCAAGAGCTTGAAAAGCTTTCCGATCTATGGAATATGCAGTAACGCCTATTCTACAGCGACTATTCTCCTAAAAGATTATCCTGCCATTCCCATCTGAGCTTGCCATCTGTATGGATTAATTTTAGATTCCCATTCTCAACCACCTGCCGCAGAGTGACTTTAAGTTTGTTTGAATCCATATCGCTGGAACGGTTAATGCGATCGATGAGTATCTCAAGTCCTTTTTCTTTGCTGATTTCTGAATCCGCGGCAGCTCGCGATAGCCATCCACACGCTTCAATCTGATTTTTCATCATCAAGTCATAAAGCATTACGGTATGTTCAAGGTTTTTAAGCTGACCGATCTCCGCTTCAGTGGCGGTTCCGTTCTGAATATTTTTATGAATATGACCCAGATACCGATCATATTGATTTTCCCAGTCTACCACCACGGCGTCCAGCATTCTGCGGCTCACAGATGCCGTCTCGATGACTGCCCGGTTGGCATCATACCTTGACCAATCATCAGATAAAATCCGAATCCCCAGCCGGTCACTTTGTGCGCGAACCTCGGTCCCTGGGAAAGGGGCTAAAATGTGAAACCCGTAGGCCAGACCTTCTTGCTGCAAATTTGCTGCAAATTTTGCGGTTTCTTTAATTGTTTGCGGGGTTTCACCTGGAAGTCCCAGAATAAAAGATGCATACGGGCTGATTCCCACCCGCAGGCATAAGCGAATCGCATTTCGGACCTGGTCTAAGGTGATTCCTTTTTGGATTGTATTTAAGATAACTGGATTTGCCGATTCGATCCCAAAACTGACAGCCGTGCACCCGGCGGCTTTCATCCTTGATAAAAGCTTTTCCGATACCGTGTCGACCCGCGCAAATGAGGTCCAGTTGATTTCTAATTCTTTTCTCAAGATCTCTTCGCAGACCGCCAGGCAGTGATGTTGATTGGCGGTGAAAAGATCATCGGCAATGTTGATTTGATGGAATTTTAGATTTGCCAAATATTCTAGTTCGCTGGCGACGCGCTCGGCGCTGTGGTAGCGGACCTTTGCACCGCCCATTTTACGACCGACACAAAAAATACATTTATAAGGGCATCCCCGGCTGGTGGTCATGCTGATGGGCATTCCCAGCGCCCGGTATCTGCCCAGGGGTATTAGGTGCCTGGCGGGAAGTGGCAGGGCGTCCAGGTCTTTGATCGGATTGCGTGCTGCTGTGGTCATAATTTCCGACCTCCCCCGATAGGCAATGCCGTTGACCGTATCGAAATTGTGACTATATTTAACTGCGCGTAAGAGCTCAACCAGCGTTTCTTCTCCCTCCCCGATAACCACAACGTCCAATTCGGTGAAGGTTTCTAGAGTTTCCTGTGCGCAAAATGAGACGTGCGGTCCGCCTATCACGGTTAAAATTGCAGGATCGATGGCCTTTACATCGCTGAGAACCTGCCTGGCGTGATCAAAGTTCATGCTGACCGCGGTGGCCCCCGCAACCCGGGGTCTGAATTCCTTCAAGACAGATTCAAGCGTATCGCGCCGATACGGATAAACCACATAATCCAGAATCTTCACCTGAGCACCAGCCTGTTCCAGAGCTGCGCCCAGATATGCCAGCCCCAGCGGCGGAGAAGGCGTCTCGGAAATGGGGTAATATGGGTTGATCAGGAGGACTCGCATCTTTGTTTCTTATGAAATGGTTTTAGATTTCAGATATCAAAAAAACAGTAGGTTTCAGGTTTCGGGCCTTAGCCACGCCGCGCGCAGCGCAGGCTCTTGCGCCGCGTGAAGCGGCTACGGCCGCGCAGGCGGGTGTCAGGTGTCAGCAAACAAATGAAAGAATGCGGAATCTGACAATTCTCAACATCATTAGCTTCGTATTCCTGACACCTGAACACTGACACCTGACACCATTCTATTAAAAAGGAATAAAAAAAGGGGCCCGGAAAATGTTTCCAGGCCCCATTGAGTTTAATAATTAAATAACTCGATTTAGAACAGCCCTGTCACCTGGCCGGTCTCACTGTCAACGTCCACCCGTCTGAATGCCGGGTTGGAGCCGGTTCCGGGCATCAGGCTGATGGTACCGGCGCAGGGGCACAGAAACTTGGCGCCGGAATAAATCAGCACGTCCCGCACGGGTAGCGTCCAGCCCTTGGGCGCACCCTTGAGCGTCGGATCGTGGCTCAGGCTGAGATGGGTTTTGACCATCATGGTTGTAAAGTCGGCGTACTTGGGATCTTCCTCGAGCATCTTGGCCTTGGCCTCGGCTTCCGGGGTCCAGGCCACACCGTCCGCACCGTAGACTTCCTTGGCGATCAAGTCGACCCGGTCGCGCAGTTTCATCTCCAGCGGATACAGGAATTTGAAGTCGTTTTCTTCTTCGCAGGCTTCCACGACGGCATCGGCGAATTCCAGGGCACCGTCACCGCCCAGTTCCCAGTGTTTGGACTCGGCGCAGCGGGCACCGGCCGCCTCGGCGGCCTTGCGGACAATCTTACATTCCGCATCCGTATCGGTGTAGAACCGGTTGATGCAAACCACCGGGTTGATGCCGGCCTTGCGGATGGTGTTGATGTGATGCACCATGTTGACGCAGCCTTTTTCAACCATTTCAAGGTTCTCTTTGGTGTATTCATCCGGCATGGCGATGCCCGGGGTCACCTTGGGCCCACCGCCGTGGCTTTTCAACGCGCGGATGGTGGTGGTCAGAACCGATACATGCGGCTTCAATCCACTGAAGCGGGATTTAACGTTCCAGAATTTCTCGAAGCCGATATCGGCGCCGAAACCCGATTCGGTGACATGGTAGTCAAACAGTTTCAAACCCACACGGTCGGCAATAATCGAGGATTGACCGACAGCGATGTTGGCAAACGGTCCGGCATGCACCATGCAGGGATTGTATTCGGCGGTGCACATCATGGTGGGGTTGATGGTGTTGCGCATAAAAGCGGTCATGGCGTTGCCGACCTCGAGATCGCCCGTCGTGACGGGCTTGCCGCTCTTATCAAAGGCCACCGTGATGTTGTTGAGCCGTTCTTTCAGATCGGCCAGATCGCGGATAATCGACAGAATGGCCATACACTCGGAGCCCACGGCAATACCGAATTTGGACTGCATGGTAAAGCCGTCCATGCGGCCGCCGATTCCGATGATAATGTTTCGCAAAGACTGGGCACAAAAATCCATGATCCATCCCAGCTCAACACGGGTGGGATCGATGTTTAAACGCGGCATGCCGGTCAAACGATCCAGTTGTTCATCGGTGTAGTTACGCTCGTGCTGCATGCGCGAGGTCATGGCGACCATGGCCAGGTTGTGCGCATTCATGATGTCGTTGATGTCACCGGTCAGTCCCAGTGAGAATTCGGTCATGGGGATCAGCAGCGAGTTGCCGCCGCCGGCCGCGGTTCCCTTGACGTTCATGGTGGGGCCGCCGGAGGGTTGGCGCAGCGCGCCACCGACGTTCTTACCGCGTTTGCCGAGGCCTTCCATCAAACCGCAGGAAGTGGTGCTTTTGCCTTCTCCCAGCGGCGTGGGGGTGATGGCGGTCACCTCGATGTATTTCCCGTCCGGTTTGTCCTTGAGCCGGTCGATAATTTTAAGAAAATCGAGTTTCGCCAGCCGGCCCATCGGGAGAATTTCATCCTTTTCAAGGCCAAGTTTGTCACGCCATTCTTCCGGCGTTGGCATGTTCTTTTCTGCCTCTTCAGAAATC
>JASFIX010000240.1:0-6452 GCA_050122435.1 Desulfobacterales bacterium | reverse complement strand
ATGGTTCCCCCACGCATATAACCCATGGATGTCTCCTTATTTTTTTACTTTGCCGAGATCAACTAAGATCATTTTGATCTGGCTCAATTCATTGAATGTCCAATCTGACAGCATTCGGCCGATTCCGCTTTTCTTGACACCGCCGAAGGGTGCCATTTCATCCCAGCAATTGGTGGCTTCGTTGATATATACGCTGCCGGCCTGAATATTATCAGCCAGATAATAGGCATTGGCCAGACCGCTGGTAAAGGCACCGATCTGAAAGCCAAAGCGGGTTGAATTGGCCAGCTCGACGGCCTGATCGATGTTTTCAAAGGTCATGATCGGCGCGACCGGTCCCGGTGTGGCTTCCTGGGTGACGAGCATGTCGCCGGTGGCCTCGTCGATGATGGTCGGCTCCAGATAAAGCCCTTTGGGGTTGTTGCCGCCGGTTAAAAATTTAGCGCCTTTTTTGCGGGCATCTTCCAGATGAGTCAGTGCCGTTTCAAGCAATTTGCTGTTGTGGACAGGCCCGACATCTGCCTTTTCATCCAGCGGATCTGACAGGTTGAGCGCCTGGGTTCTTTCGACAAAACGGCTGACAAAATCCTGATGAACATCCTGGTGAACCAATATTCTGCGGGTGGATATCGGCGACTGCCCATTATGGGCGTAGCACCCGCCAAGGGCGGCTTCCACGGCTGCTTCGATGTTGGCATCATCCATGACGATCAGCGGGTTATTGGATACGATGGCAAACAACAGCTTTTTCATCGCCGCATTCTGAGCCACTTTTTCGCCGGTGGGCTCCTGGCCAAAAAGACCGATTGCCTGAGTGCCCGGATTAGAGCACAATTCCGCGCCGACCTCTTCACCGGCACCGGTCAGCACGTTTATGCTGCCCGGCGGAAAACCGGCCTCTTCCAGGACCTCGGCGATAATAATGCTGCTGAATGGCGATCCGGATGACGGTTTGACAATAACGGAGTTGCCCACTGCCAGGGCATAGGGAATCGTACAGTTGGGCATTTCGGAGGGATAGGTAAATGTTGAAATGTTCACCACCACGCCCACCGGTTCGTGAATATAGGTTAGGCGTTTATTATTGGAATCTTCGGTAACATTGGGCAAGGTCATGCCACGGTGCGACTTTATATTGGCGGCCGCAACGTGGAAATTACTCCAGCTATAGCCATCGATGGTGCTTCCTTCCCAGATGGCTTGCTGGATGGGTTTTCCGGATTCAAGACAGGTAAGACGGGATGATTCTTCATCTCTTTTTTTCGCCAACTCCGTCGCCTTGTGCAGCAGTTCGATGCGTTTTACCAGCGAAAGCTTTGCCAGGGCTTTCTGCCCTTCGATGGCCGCATCTATCGCTTTTTGGGCATCTTTACGGGTGCAGGCCGGTACCGTACCGATGACACTGCCATCACCCGGATAGTTGACCTCGAATCGTTCACCGCTTTCCGATTCTACCCATTCACCCCCGATAAACGCTTTTTTTTGATAGATTTTTTCAGACATGGATAGTCCTCCTTTACAAGGTTTGCTTTGAATAAAAAAACTCCCTGCTCCAGCAGATTAATTCTCTGCTTATCTGGAAAGTCTAAGGTCCATTAGATAAACTCTTTGTGGAAGCCGCTCCCACGGCATTTCCGATTTTGGCTTTAACAGAAGCCCTCAAATCTTTTGCGGACCAGACCTGAATATACATAATTGATCATGGTCGTAAAATCAAACACGGGTAGATCCACCGCTTCTTGAGTGGCAGCCGCATATGGGGGAAGATCGGTGCATTCAAACAAAATGGCCTTGATGTTCTCTTCCCTCGCAATCAGATCCTGAGTCACTCCGACGACCTCCGCTTCAACCGCGTCAAAATCGAGTTCCCCGACTTCGGCATGGATGGCGTCATAAAAATGCTTTTGGTCTTCCATACCGGCGATGGCCAGCGGGACATCAGCGCCATTGGTAGCAATCTGCAAATGCTTTTCCGTTAAGGTTTTGCTGCTGGCGGTTATGATGCCAATCTTCTCACCGGGTTTTAACATACGGGAAATAAACGGCAACTGCAACAGACTGGACATAAAAACCGGAACCGGAAATTCTTTGGCCATCACTTCATGATAAAGCACCATAAATCCGCAATTTCCGGTAACCGCCTTGACCCCTTCGTTAACCAGATCCCAACCGGCGTCGATGAAGGGCTGTAGCAGCTCCGGGGAACCCTGGTAGACCAATTTTTCCATATTGGCGCCTTTGACATTGGCATATCTTACCGGAAAAGAAAAGGTGGTGGCGTTTCCGGGACAGCCGGGCGGAAAAGGCATGTAGCTTTCCATCAGAATGATGCCAATGGCCTCTCCGTAACTGGTTTGCCCCTTGTTTGCTTTATAAATCATAATTGATCCTCCTCCGAATTCTGGGTTTTTCTATTTGATTTGTAAAAAAAAATAATACGGTTATTCAGAAAGCCCAGGTTAAGCGCTTTCAACCACGAAGCGCACGAAGGACATGAAGAGGGATTTTAAATTTAATCTATTCTGTCTTCGTGTTCTTCGTGGTGAGATACCTATCGGACGTATTCAACTGGAGAATTCCAGATGACCACAAAAAGGAATATAGAGCAAAATTTGAGCCAACTGCGGAGTTGAAAATAAAGTCGATTAATTTCAGATGGTTATTCTAAAAATTGAACAAAAAGGATGGGCGATTGATTCAGATATGAATCAGCATAAACTTAGTGAGCTAAAGTTAAGGAATCCTGCCCGCCGAGAGCCTCCCTTCGAGGACCTCAGGGTCTGTCGACAGGGTCGAACGATCATTTTTATATGGTTCACCGCAGAGACGCAGAGTCCGCAGAGGTTTTTTTATAAAGAAATTTTCTCTCTGCGCGCTCTGCGTCTCTGCGGTGAGCTATCGCTTTAGACATTTAAACCTGAACTGAGGTTTTGAAACCAATTCTGTACAGGATTGATAATCTCTGGCAAACTTATTTAGAATCTGCTACTGAAGATTTGCAATTCAGGGTTTTGGCCGCAATTCGTTTCAGCAGGATAATTCATGGCAACAAACCACAATAAAATGACCATCGGTATCGATGTGGGGGGTACATTCACCGATTTGCTGGCGCTGGATCACGACACCGGGGAATTAACCGCCTTAAAAATGCCGTCAACCGCAGGGGAGCTGGCACGCGGCGTCGTCAATGGCTTGGAGCAGTTGCCCCAACGGGCAAGACATTCGACCATCATCCACGGAACCACTGTGGCCACCAATGCGGTACTGGAGGGACGAGGTGCCCGGACCGCCTTAATTGTTACCCGGAACTTCCGCGATCTTTTGGAAATCGGGCGCCAGTCCCGGGAAAACATGTATGATCTGCGTGAACATGGCCGACCGCGGGCCATGGTACCCCGTCGCCTTACCTTTGAAATCACCGAACGCATGGACCCCGATGGGGTTGTATTGCAGAATCTGAACCTGGATGAAGTTTCCGGAATTATTCAAGCGCTGCAGGAAGAAGACGTTGATGCCATTGCCATAAGCCTGCTGAACGCCTATGCCAATCCGGATCATGAGCGCGCCCTTTTTGAATCGATCCATCCCCATATTCCATATGTTTGCATCTCCACCGACATTAACGCCGAATTTCGCGAATACGAGCGTACCAATACCGTTGTGTTGAATGCCTTTGTGATGCCCTTGGTCCACCGCTATGTTGAGCGACTGCTCAGGCTGCTGCACAATGCGGGCTGGCAGGGTCGACTCCATTTTGTTCAATCCAATGGCGGAATGATCTCCGGCACTTTAGTCAAACAACAGCCGCTCAGCACGGTGATGTCCGGACCGGCTGCCGGCGTGGCAGCCGCCCAGTATCTGATGAAACAGCTGGATACTCGTGATGGCATCACCTTCGATATGGGGGGTACCAGCACGGATGTGTGTTTGATCCCCAACGGCCGGGCAGCGGAGACCGCAGAACGCCGAATCGGCGGGCAACCGGTGCGATTTGCATCCTTTGCGATTGAAAGTATTGGTGCCGGCGGTGGGTCCATCGCCTGGGTGGATGAGGGCGGGGCGATGAAAGTAGGGCCCCGCAGTGCCGGTGCCTCGCCCGGGCCGGCCTGTTATGATCGCGGCGGCAAAGAGCCCACGGTAACGGATGCCAATTTGCTTCTGGGTTACCTCAATCCCGGGGCGACATTCGGACGGCAGATAAACTTGCGGTACAACCTGGCTGAGGAAACGGTGGGGCGGTTTGGAGATATATTTGGCATGTCTCTGCTGGAAGCCGCACAGGGCATTATTGACATTGCCAATGCCAATATGATCCATGCGTTACGGCTGGTCTCCGTGCAAAAGGGACATGATCTGCGCCGGTTTACTCTCATTGCGTTCGGTGGGGCCGGGCCTTTGCATGCCGGGCGTCTGGCGCGCATGCTGCATATCCCCCGGGTCATTGTTCCACCGTTTTCCAGCGGGTTTTCCGCATTGGGCTGCCTGGTGTCAGACGTACGTATCGATTCCGTTTTGACCTACCGGCGCCGGCTGGACAACCTGACTGCAGCCGGGCTTGCTGAAGCATTTCTTCCGATGGAAAAAGAAGCGCAACGCCGGCTGACGGACGAAGGCTATGCGGTCTCTGAGATTGAGCTGCAGCATGCCTGCGATTTGCGATATGTCGGGCAAAAATACGAATTGACGATCCCGCTGACCATTGCTCCCCGGCACTGTAACGTGGATGATCTGCATCGCGATTATCAGCGCCGGCATGATGCGTTGTACGCTTATATAACTGCGGAACCGGTGGAATGTATCAATTTGCGCCTGGTCGCGCAGATTCCCAGGCAAATGTTTCGGTTACCCACACCCCCCTCTGGAGGCCTGCAGGATGCTCGGGTTGCGGAACGAAACGCATTCTTCCCGGAAACCGGCCGGGTATCCATGCCCGTGTTTCGACGGGAACGCCTTGGAAGTGGTGCCGGGCTCCAGGGGCCGGCGATTGTTGAAGATGAGTGGTCTACCACCCTGGTCTATCCGGGACAACACCTTCGGGTGGATCAATGCGGCGCTTTAATTATCGAGGATAATCCATGAACGAGTCTGTCAATCCCATCACGCTGGAAGTGGTTCGCAACGCCATCTATGCCATTACAGAAGAGATGCGTGTCATCCTGATGCGGTCGGCACGAGCGCCAATCTTAAAAGAGGCCGGCGACCTTTCCTGTGTGATTACCGATGCTCAAGGCCGGGTGATTGCCCAGGGCAGCAAAGATATTGCCATCCATCTCGGTGTGATGGCGTTTACCGTCAGAGCGTTCCTGGAGCGAATCGATCCGGCTTCCTTAAGGCCTGGTGATGTATATTATACCAATGCCCCGGATGTGGGCGGCAATCATCTGCCTGATGTCAAAGCAATCCGGCCTGTTTTCTTCGATGGGCAGCTGGTGGCATTTTCAGTTAATCTGGCTCACTGGCCCGATATCGGCGGTGCCATCGCCGGAAGTTACTATACCCTGGCCACCGAAATCTATCAGGAAGGGCTGCAGATACCACCATTGCCGGTGTTTAAGGAAGGGCGTGTCGATCCGCTCCTGCTCGAAATGATTATGATCAATGTGCGTAATCGGGAAGAACGCGAGGGGGATCTATTCGCCCAGTATGCCTGTAATGAGGTGGCTGATCGCCGCTTGCAGGAAGTTTTCGAACAGCACGGTCAAGACAGCGTGCTGCAGTGCTTTTCACACTTTCTCGAAGAATCCGATCGGCGCATGCGCGCTGCTATTGAAGCCCTGCCGGACGGCGTCTATTCCGGTCAGGATTATCTCGATGATGACGGTATCAACCGTAACCCGGTCAAGCTGGCCGTTGAGATTACGATCAAAGGGGACAGTGTTGAATTCGATTTTAGCGCCAGCGATTCACAGACTGCCGGGCCGCTCAACTGCACCTATTTTACGACCTGCTCGGCGGTCTATTATGCCATTAAAGCCCTAGTCGGGCCGGAGATTCCACCCAACGAAGGCTGTTACCGCTGCATCACGGTCAACGCCCCCCGCGGTTCCATCACCAATCCGGAACCCGGCGCACCACTGGTGGGTGGCAATCACGAAACGACCCAGCGCATCGTTGATGTTATTTTTCAGGCAATGGCGCCGATTTTGCCTGAGCGCGTGGTCGCCGGTGGTACCACCACATCGGGGCTTTTAATCATCAGCGGCAAACGCCGGGATGCGCGCCCGTTTATTTTTTATGAAACCCATGGCGGTGGAGAGGGGGCCCAGGCCTCGCGCGATGGTACCAGTGGAATTCGGGTTCACATGGCCAATACAATGAATACCCCCATTGAGGCCGTGGAAGCTGAGTATCCGCTAAGGGTGGAAGCCTACCATCTGATTCCGAACAGCGGGGGAAAGGGGAAGCATCGCGGAGGTCTGGGTCTGCGTCGGGTATACCGCCTGCTTGCCCCC
>JASFIX010000239.1:0-6453 GCA_050122435.1 Desulfobacterales bacterium | reverse complement strand
GCGAGCTTGGCCTCATCAATAAAGGCCTTTACCAGGTTGCCTTGATCGGTGAGGTGCGGCAATATCTTTTTTATGGCGACCAGTTTTTCAAAGCCATGATCCCGTATGACTTTGGCACGATACAGTTCGGCCATACCGCCCACAGCAATTTTCTGCAGCAGCTGATATTTACCGAATTTTTTATGCTCGAAATCTTTCATTTGCTGGTTGATATATCGGCAATTCGGGGAGGATACTTAAGAATGGATTTTCGAATAATGACGGAAATTTGGATAGCTCCGGCCATAGGTTCGCCGGTTTGCCCGTTGCGCCGGTTGAGCCGGTTAAAATAATTCCTAATTCTATATATTTACGGGCAAACGGGACAACGGGCTCAACCCAAAACAATGTGAGCACATTGTGGAGGTCGGTAACACAGCAATTGATCGCTTGATACTCACTATAGATAGGTTCTAGACTTTGTAGAGGAGATCGATATACCGCTCGAGCAAATTGCCCACAACGCTGCGAACCGGCAGATTGGCAGCCATACCGTAAATGGGTGCCATGCCGCTGTTCGCATCCGGATGGCTGCGAACTATTTCGATCCCGGCTTTTAAATCGTCTATAAATCGTTCGGCCACACCGGGTTGGGTGTGCCTGAGCGTTACACACAGATGTACACAGTTGGGATGGTGGAGGCCGTTTAGGCTCCATTTTCTGGATGTCATATAATCCATCACCCGATAGATATCCAGTGTTTGGGAACCAAAGGCGATGACCCACAGCGGATCGCCCAATATATATAAATCAGAAATTTCTTGAATCCCCTTTTTGATTTTTGAGGCCGTTTCAAGTATTTTGCGACTGGCCGAAAGGTAACCGCTTTTGCCGGTTTTGATCATGGCCGCCCAGCAAGCGGCACTCAGGGCACCGGGACGGCTGCCTGCAAAAGTCGGTGAAAAATAAAGCCCGCCGGGCCAATCGGTTGATGTAAAATACTGATAACGCCTCAGGGCCGGGCCTCGATATAAAATGACGGATGTCCCTTTGGCCGCATATCCGTATTTATGGGTATCTGCCGAAATTGAAGTCACCCCGGGCAACCTGAAATCAAACCGCGGCACCTCATAACCGAGTTTTTCCGCCCAGGGCAAAACAAAACCGCCCAGGCAGGCATCGGTGTGAAACCCTATTCCCTTTTCTGCGGCCAGTTCAGACAGCTCTTCAATCGGATCCACCATCCCGTGGGGAAACGAAGGCGCCGATCCGACCAACACAATAGAATTACGAGTAACCGCCCGGCGGGCTCCTGCTACATCCGCCCGGTAATCGGCGTCTACCGGTATGCGTTTAATCTTGATTTTAAAATATTCTGCTGCTTTATCAAAGGCGGCATGGGCCGTGACCGGAATGATCATCTCGGGTCGGGTGATCTTTTTTTGGTCCCGGGCCCAATCCCGATAGGTTTTCATTGCCAGCAGGATACTTTCGGTGCCTCCCGACGATACGACCCCGCAGACTTCCTGATCCTTATTCGATTCGGCTACAACCATATCAGCCCCCAGCATTTTGGCCGTCATGGATACAATTTCAGACTCGTATTTGGCACTGCTGGGCCACAGATCGGAGTGCAGGGGATTGCTTTGGGAATTCAGAGCGTAAATCTGATTTAAAAAATGGATGTGCGCCTCATCACCGTGATATACCGCACCGGAGGCGTATCCCTCTTTCCATTTGACTTGCTCCAGATCAGACAGGGCCTGCATGTCTTTGAGGATATCGGATTGATCGCGTCCCACATCCGGTAATTCGGCCCAGGTGTCAAAACGGCCCCGGTAGGGTTTGACGACTTCTTCGAGTTCATCAATGAGGGTTTCAAATTCTTTCTCAACCTTTTGTTTCACAGCAGGTACATTTTTGATGCGGTTGTAGAGCCAGGTCGCCAAACGGGGGTTAATTTTGCCAATAAAACTTTCATTAATTTTCTGAATATCCATTCATCCTCCCCAATTCCACCCCGCCACACTTTTCAAACGGCGCGCTTCAGATGTCAGCCACGATTTAGGTGTTTGAAGATTGATTTGTTACGCTTATACAGTGCTATGAATTGAAGGTATAATCGATCATAGAGGCTGCGGTTTTTTGGATCCGGTTGATAGGTTCGCTCAATTTCAACATGATCGGCAATGTCATCGACCGACAGGTAACCCATTGAAATGGAGGCCAGAAAAGCAGCACCGCGTAAATTGGCCTGGATGGGATCTTTGACCTGTTTGATGGTTCGATCGAAAACATCAGCAAAGATTTGACACCAGACGTTGGAATTGGCACCCCCGCCGATAAAATGGATGGGATCCAATCGTCGTTTAATGAACTTTTCCAGATACCCCAGCAACCACCTTGAATTATAGGCCACCCCTTCGTAAATGGCTCTAACCATGTGCTCACGGGTCGTGCTTAAGGAAAGATTAAAAATACCCGCACGAACCGAATCGTTTTCGACGGGCGTGCGCTCACCATACAGCCAGGGCAAAAAAATTAGGTTGTTGCTTCCGGCCGGTGTATTCTCGACAATCTCATCAAAAATCTTGTAAACATCCGGCAAGCTGGACTCAGCGAGCAGTCGATCTTTATGGTACAAAATATTGTCTCTTAAAAATGTCAGGCAGGCACCTGCGGTTTCCTGCTCATTGGCAATATAATAACGCTCCGGAATTGCCGAAGGCAGCGCCGCCATATTGTGAAGCAGATCGGTTTTTTTAAACGGCACATGGCAGGTGATCCAGGACGATGTCCCCACATAAAGATGCCCTTCGTAATCTCTAACGGCACCGGAGCCGATGGCAGCGCTGGGGATATCCGGTGTGCCGGTGATAACGGGCGTATTTTCGGCGAGCCCTAATTCATGGGCGACTTCTTTTTTTAGCGGTCCCAGTATGTCAACCGCCCGCTTGAGATCAGGGAACTTGTCACGGGGAACGCCAAAAATCCGAAGGAGCCGGTCATCGTAGTCGACTTTGGCCAGGTTGCGATTATCAGTTATCCAATGCAGGGCAATCGAATCGAAGGAAGCGGCGAATTTGCCGGTTAATTTCAGATTAATATAATCTTTAGGCTCCAGAAATTTGTAGGTTTGCTGATAGTGTTCAGGGTGTTCGTATTTTAAAAAAAGGATGTGGGCAATCGGGTCCTTGCCGGCGTGTCCCGGCGCACCGCCGGTTAAACTCAGCCAGTGTCTTAGTTTTTGGATGCCGTAACCCGCAATATTGATCAAGCCGCTTGTGACTTGTTCAATATACTGACTGCCGCGGATATCCATCCATATGATGGCATTGGCCAGGGCATTGCCGTCCTGATCGACGGCCACGGTTCCGGACCATTGGGTGGTGCAGCTCACACACACGATATCTTCGGCCACCACCCATTTTTTATTGAGGATCCGCTTCGCGGTATTGATGATGGCCTGCCACCACTGATCCGGATCTTGCTCGGCACCGCCATTTGGCAGGATAAGCAGATCGACGCCTTCAAATTCGTAATCAATTACCTCGCCGCGGGTGGAAACCAGTGCTGATTTTGGCCCGGAAGTTCCCAGGTCAATAGCCAGAATGTATTTATCAGAGGCGACTGTCAATTTACCTGCCTAAGGCTCGAGCCGGCCGTTCACTGAAATCTGCTTCCTCTCTGAGCTTCTCCTTGCGCACATGGTTGAATTTTTCGGCTACGGCTGTGAAGGCGTTAACGATCTCCGGATCGAAGTGTTTTCCCTTTAGCTGTAAAATCATATCCCTGGCCTTAGTGTGGGAATAAGCCTCTTTGTAAAAACGTTTGGTCGTCAGTGCATCATAGACATCTGCCACCGCAATGATACGGGCAGACAAAGGGATGGCGTTACCCTTTAGTCCCCTCGGATAGCCGGAACCATCCCATTTTTCATGATGGTTGTAAGCAATTTCTTTTCCCATCGCCAGAAAGGATTTACCCTCGATCTGTGATTCGATGGCTTTTAGCGCATTACCGCCCATTAAGGTGTGGCGTTTTATGATTTCAAACTCTTCTTCGGTGAGCTCTCCGGGCTTTAGCAATAGCCGGTCCGGTGTACCGACTTTTCCAATATCGTGCAAAATTGAAGACTGAAAAATATCGTCAATGTATTGCTGATCGATGAGACCTCTATATTTGGTACTCTTTGCCAGCTGAACCGTAAGGATTCTGGCATACTCCCGGATTCTTTCCAGATGGGTGCCGGTCCCCTCATCTCTGTATTCGGCAAGCTTGGCAAGACCCAGGATTGTTGCGGTGCGCGCTTCCTGTACTTTGCGGTAAGATTCCAATAAATCCATTTCCATTTTCTTCTTTTCAGTCCGGTCGCGCAACACCCCTCGATATCCGGTTGGTACTCCTTTTGAATCCCGCAGCAGAGAAGCCGAGGCTTCAATATATCGTATGATGCCATCGATATTAAATTCACAGTCAAAGGCTTTAGCCGGCTGGCCGGTGCGCCGGCACTCTAAAAAAATATCATATATCCTTGTGGCATTCTCCTCGTCCATAAAATCCCAAAAATTCATAAATTTTAAATCGATTTTGGGGACGCCTAAAATTTTGCTCAACGAATCATTTACAAAAATGAAATACCCCTCAAAGTCGACCTCATAGTAACCTTCTTCGATGCTTTCCAGAATGGTGCGGTATTTTTCCTCACTTTCTTTTAAAGCTTCCAGCGCTTTTTTGCGTTCATTAATGTTAAACTGGACGTGGGAGCCAAACATTAGAAACAGACAAAATACAATTAGGCGCGGCCAGACCACGCTGATATTGGGCCCGAATATTTCTTGATAGAAACTGATTTCTTCCGGAGAAAAAACATTTAGCAGGGACTCCAGCGCCCAGTACAAAGCCCCCAGAAAGATACCGGTCAGGACCATATAGTCGGCCATGTCGACCCGGTTGCTGAAAAGTTTTTTGAGTTTATTCATGGAGCCGCTTACCGGAAAAGTTGACGGTTTGGGCACTATTTGATAAAATTTTTAGCATCAGTTAATGGTGGTGTGCCATGTTTTTAACCGAACAAACTAAGGTAATATAATGAATAAAAGAATTAAGCAATACATTCTGATTGCGGTTTTCGCAGGGGCTGCATATTTTATGATGAGTAATCATTTCATTTTTTACGGAACGCAAATCCATCTGTTAAAAAAACCTACACTCCACCTGCACTACACCTTTTTCAGCATCAAACAGAAAAGGCCCAAGAGTATCATGAAAATCGATTATCTGCGGGAAGCCGGTATCGGTGACCTGCTCGTGGAACTGGGAATGATTGATGAAGCGCAAAGAGCAATGCTGGAAAGCGAATATTCCGAATATTAATTTGTTTGGTTTAGCGTATTGGCAAAGACCACCAGCAATCCGCTCATTTGAGGCGACATCTCTTCAAATCGAATACCAAGAGCCACGGTCCTCTGTTCCTCATGATAAACTTCATTGCTCCAGACAATCGACCCCAGCACATTGAGGGTCATCGCCTCTGATGGCATTGAAATTTCAATTTTTGCGTTTTTTATGTTTCTATATATCGAAGGAACATTAGCATACTTGGCATCCAGCACAATACACATCCCATCGACGGAAATATCTCTGGACAAACCATCGAGTATGAGTCCGTAATAGCCGGCTGTGCCCGGCCATATCTTCAGGTTCATTTTAACCGGCAGTTTGTGTCGATCAGTCTTGCGAACAGCTCGAAGGGCCTTTACTTCCTCTTTATTTGAACGCGCTTTGAACAAATCAATAATTCCCAATTCGATGCGGGGATAACGCTTGCAAATTTGTATCAATTTATTGCGGGAGATCCTGACCAGTTCAGCATGACTTATGGATTCTGTGTAGGCATGCGACAGCTTGCTCTCATTTAAGGGATAAATATGCCCGAAAAAATCGTTTTCAGCTAAATAAACGCTTGTTTTGCGATGATCAAAATCGTCTTTTTCCAGAGGTTCATAGGTGGTCGCCTTGATATTGCCGCTGACAATAAAGTAAAGGGCATTTTCCTCATCACCGATTTTGTTAACCGTTTTGCCGGCCGGCAGACGCATCAACTCCATCGCATTCATAACGGTAACCAACTCGGTATGGGACAGGCTCGCTAAAAACGTATTGGTTGGTATTTCATGATACTTGCTCTTGTGGAGGATGTCCCAGAATTTTTGGATTTGCGCATCAGCCGGCGGGTGAATCCGCCATTTTAAAACCTGGCAAACGACGGCCGGCAGTAATAAACCGGCCGCAGCATAGAGATCAGCCGCCTGACGGTAGGACTGACCGGCTGCCGCGTATAATTTTTTGCGCACCAAAAGATCGGCGTAGGCACGATGCAAAGCGGGGTCATTTGGAAAGATCTGAAGCATGCCTTGAAATTCTGTAACGGAATCAATGGTAATCGATCCGTCAATAATATGCTTGGCGACG
>JASFIX010000238.1:0-6471 GCA_050122435.1 Desulfobacterales bacterium | reverse complement strand
AGGTAGAGCTGCTTGAAATGACCATCAGACCGGATATTTTTGAGAGATCGGTAATGATGTCATCTGTCATGCCGTCACTGAAATACTCCTGCTCTGAATCGTCGCTTAAATTGTTAAACGGAAGGACCGCAATTGAAGGTTTATCGGGTTGTTGGTGAGCCGTTTTTTCAATCGATGCCGGCTCCACAGCAGGGGGGCGCAGATAGAACTGCCAGATCCCCAATCCCAAGGCGACTAAAACTACCGCTGCTGCGGCTGCCCAAATCCACCCTTTTTTTGACGCCTTTTTTTCAACACCAATCAGTTTTCCGGCATCTTTTTCCTCCATCATTACCTTATAGGCGCGCACAGGATCAGGGATGTTCTTGACAGTTTGTTCACCCACGAACTGGTAGCCCAATGGAAGCTTGCCTTTGACTTGATCAAAAGCGGTACCGGATATGCAAATTCCTGCTGCGTCGGCGAGCCCCTCCAGGCGAGCGGCAATATTCACGCCGGCACCATAGATCCGGTCTTCTTCTTCGATCACATCGCCCAGGTTAACGCCAATACGAAATTGCATTTTGCGTTCATCGGGCAACTCAGCATTCTGTCCAGCAATATCACGCTGGATTTCAACCGCACAGTTGACAGCATCTACGACACTTTTGAACTCTGCCAAAATGTTGTCTCCCGGAGAGTCGACAATACGGCCACTGTATTGTTGGACGAGATCGGATATTGCGGTGCGGTAAGCGGTGAGTGTGCGGACAGTTGCTGCCTCATCATCATCCATGAGTCGGCTGTAACCTTCAACATCTGCACTGAGAATAGCGGTGAGTTTACGCTCAAAACCTTCATCTGCCATGCAGCACCCCCGTCGTTAAGGTTTCAAACAATAGAACTCTGTATATGGATCGTTCAATTAAAAGCAGTGCCGGATGAGATGCAAGATTCGGATCAGGGATTACAGAACAGCGTCAGGTCAGGTGGAATACGTGCTTCAGAAATTGTTAACCAAAATTTATAAACAAATCAATGGGATTTAGTCAATGATAATTGAGGGTATAGGCAGGTGGTGATATCAAGTCAGAAAACCAAATATCAGCCAACTACTGATTGAGAGTGACACAACTTTGGCAATTTTACAGATATCAAACGTATATCACAAGAATTTTCAGATTGTGGATTACAATGACAAAGATAAAATATTTCAGCCTCCCAGAAATTGTGGGCTTCGTGCCTCAGTCGAATTCGACCAAGAATTTGAATTCAGGATAGATTATGCCCGCCAACCTAAAATATTTCGGCTCCATAATTGTTTGCTTTGATAGCCGTTATCCAAACTCTTTGAATCTTTCCTTGTTAGTATTCCACACATAATGCGATATCGAAATAATTTGACCGCATGTAACTGGTGCTTATTGTAAAAGAAAGAAGTGGTCAGATTCTCTTTCTTGATAGATTTAAATCTTTGCGCATTTTGAAATCAATTTGATGTATTTGATCTCCAAATTAACTGATAGACTTAATAATAGAGGAAGTAATTTTGAAAGGCAAAAACGAATCGGTCCGACCCTATCTCGGTATGAATCGGCGTGAATTTATTAAACTGATAGTTACCGTTTCAGCAGCTGCAGCCATGCCATCAGGATTGGTCCGTGCAGGTGAAAAGCCATTGGGATTAGGTCCTGAGGCCAAAGTGAGTATGGCCGGGGTGAGCCGGGCAGCGAACGAAGCCGAGCTTACAACGGCAATTCGGCAAGTGGCTGAGGCGGCAACGGATTTTTCCTGGCTTTCACGTGGTGACTCTATTCTGATAAAACCGGTGGTGAATTCCGGAAACGCCTATCCCGCCACGACAAATCCTGCTGGAATGAAAGCCCTGATTGGCCTACTAAAAGAGAAAGGGGCTAAGCGAATAATCGTCAGTGATATGTCCGGGATCCAGCATGTTAAACTTTTACCTGACAAATTGCGGGGCAGTACCAGGGATTTAATGAAGTCCTGCGGCATTGCTCAAACGGTCGTGGAAGCCGGTGGTGAACTGTATTTTCCAGAAGAAGAAGGTTGGCAATCTTTTTTTGAGGATGGCCCTGTATCAGATTCCAATTGGAAGAATGGAATTATGATGCCCAAAATCATCAAGGAGGTTGATCATGTTATCCTTTTACCCCGTTGCAGCCGGCACGCATTAGCTGGAGCCACACTTGGGATGAAGGCGGCCGTTGGATATTGGAGGACAGATAGCCGATTAGAATACCATCACGATGCTGCTACTTTCCATGAAAAAACGGCTGAGGCTAACACTGTGACCAGTCTAAAGGAAAAACAGCGCTTGGTCCTAACAGTTGCCAATAAAATTCAGGCCACTTTTGGTCCAGACAAGGGATATGTTGTTGTGCCCGACATTGGGCTCATCTTTGCTTCCGAATCTCTTGTTGCTCACGACATGATCTCCCTGGCTTGGCTTTTAGATTCCAGACTGAAGGTCCCGGAAGAACAGCAACATGTATATGAGGATCCTTATAAAAGCCAGTTCATTGTCAATTTGGCCAATCGATGGGTTGTCAATCTTTTAGGTGGAATAGTTCAGGCTGCTAGAGCAGAGAAACTCCTCAGAAATGATTTGGAAGCAATATGGGACGATCGGGTCCTGAGACGGGCATTTGAGCTCTTTGGCGGTGTCCCACAGTTGAGATTCGTTGAAGCCAATTCCAGTGTTTCCAAGGAACTGAGGCAACGGCTGACTACAATGACTACCATTCCCGAATAAGAATGAAATGTACAGAAGTGTTTTCAATTTTTTACATATCAAAATGTTGTTGAATACGACTGGTTCTGTCAAATTCTAATAACAGTTTGGATGCCTTGTGAAGATGTGTGGTAAGCTTTTTAGTGGCAGCATCGATATGTCGTTTTTAATAAAAACGAATCTCAAGGTTTTCGTCTGTTTTTCAGGATTCGATATTCTCTTAGGAATGAAAAGGGGGATATCCTCAAATTATTATAGGATATCCCCCTTTTTCGCAAGAGCTGACAAAGTTTACAAATATATCTGTTATCCTTCCGCCTCTTTTTCGAGCTCATCCAGTTTGTCAGGTTCCGAAATAGCAATGTCCACAAGGGCTTTGGGGATGGAGCTTTGCTCGCACATTACTCTGATTTCTTTCTCCTCCTCGCTGAATTCCATGATTTCACGGATACCCTCGATGTGGGTAAGCATCTCATCGGGGGGAATATCGTCCAGTGCAGGTCCTTCTGCCGCTGCCTTTTTCTTTGCGGCCTCTTCTTCTGCCAGCCGTTGTTTCTCCTTCAGCTCTTCTTCCATTGCCTGTTTGGCAGCATCGATTGCGCCCTGGTCAACATTCGCCATCTCGACAATCAATTCTTCTGAGACGTTGTTGGTCAAAAGGTGCTTGACTCTTTCTTCGTCGGACTTGCCCTCTACCGCTTCGAGCAGCGTTGTAACTCTTGCCTTTTCTGCGAGTTCCGCCTCAATCGCTTTGTTCACCTCTTCCAGCTTCTCCTCGGTAATGTCCATCGCGCTGGTAATCACTTCGGGCTCCACCGCTTCTTCAATGAGTAATCGGATGCCTTCATCGCCGGACATTTCTTTTGCCTTGGCAATGAGCAAATCGAGTTTAATCTGTTCGACAATCTGTATCACATCCGCTCTGCGCTCTGACCCTTTGAGTTTTGGCCATGTCTTAGCCATTCCGCCGATGAGCTCGTCGGTTGCAGAATAAGGGTCCGCCACGTCCTCCAGTGAAAGTGCCTCGAGCGCCGCGTTGAAATCCTCCATAAGGGGCTTTCCGACGTTGTGCGCTTCTTTGATTGCCCACCTCAATTGAAGCATATTGCCACCATGACCCGAAACATTGTAACCCGCATTGTCCAGTTCACCCGCAATCCGTTGAATCGATGCTTCCAGGTTTTCCTCTGAGAGATCCTGCGAATCGAGCCCAAGGATATTCTCCTCAATTAACAGCCACAGAGGCTTCTTTTCTGCCGAGTCGCTTGTCGTCATTTTCCAGTCTCCTTTTCAATGTTTTATGCTGATAACAAATACGCTGTTCGAATTCCTCCGAAACAGTGTCTTTGATTCCCTCTGGAATAAAAATAAGTTTGATAAGAACCTGCTTTTTCAGGCAGACACTACAGACAAGCACCCACATGAGTCAAGGAAAAAAACCACAATTTGTACAAAGCGATCTGCCAACCGGCACCCATACCTGAACGTAGACTGTTGTTAATTTCTAAAGCGAATTTAATTAAACCTTGATTATCACCACCAATATCCTGTAATCAAAACATGTCGCCATTTTAAAATTCCATCCTGGCGTATTTGAAAACCCCGATTTAATTTAAGCGTCTCAATTTTTTGGTTTGCATTTGAGAGATCAACCATAGACTCTAACAGTTTGTAAAGGAGGGGATTATGGACTTAAAGGGCAAAGTTGCCATTGTGACAGGGAGCACGAGGGGCATCGGCAGGGGAATCGCACATCGTTTTGCCCGTGACGGTGCCAAGGTTGCGATAAACGGGGTCTCAAACAAAGAAAAGGGAGAGGCCGTGGCGGCAGAAATACAGGAAACCGGCGGTGAAGCCACGGTTGTGATGGCGGATGTATCTCAACGAGAACAGGCGGAGCAGCTTATCGCAGAAACGATTAAAGCTTTCGGCAAAGTTGATATTCTGGTAAGCAATGCCGGCATCATCATCGACAAACCCTTTGTTGAGAGCCAGGACGAAGATTGGGACCGTGCCATAAATACGAATTTAAGAGGCTTTTTCAATGTCTCCCGGGCCGTTCTGCCCCATATGTTGGAACGCAAGTACGGCCGCATCATTGCCACCGGATCCTGTATCACCGAGATTGCAGATTTCGGTGGTAATAAATATAGCGTCTGCACAGCCTCCAAGGGTGGAATCGTTATGATGCTGCGGCCGATGGCGGCCGAATTGGCTGCCCAGGGCATTACGGTAAATGCCGTCTCTCCCGGTTATATCGCAACCGAAATGTTTGATGAAATCGATCCGCAAGGCCTGGAAGAAGCACTCAAAATTATTCCAATGCGACGTTATGGGCAGCCTGAAGAAATTGCGGCGGCGATGGCCTTCCTGGCATCGGACGATGCCGCTTATATCACCGGTCAAGTCTTGCGGGTCAATGGCGGAATGTCGATGGGATAAACCGAGTGAGATACAGATAAACGCTGTGAACGGGGTTCTGTGAAAATGGAAACGGAATGGGAATCGGATTTTAGAGGATGCGGATTACGTTAATAGACATCGGATTGGCACTGTCGGTACCGATCATCTGGGGAATGGGAATTGTCTTTGCAAAAGCCGGCTTGGACGAATTCCCACCGCTCTTTATAATGAGCATGCGTTTCATCGTATCCGCCGTGTTGCTGGTCTGGTTTTTCCCGCCTCCGATTGGACAACTTAGAGCGATCTTCCTGATTGCGCTGGTTAGCGCCACCATTCAATACGGTCTGACGTTTTATGGTTTAGCCGGATTGGATGCCTCTACGGCTGTCTTATTTATGCAGCTCGAAGTCCCATTCACTGCTGCTTGTGCTACTTTTTTTTTAAAGGACACACTTGGCTGGAAGCGTGCTTGCGGAATGGTGATAGCCTTTTTGGGTGTCGGACTGATCGCCGGGGCACCAAGCTTAAAAAATCAATTGTTTCCGGCTTTTCTGGTTACCGCCGGTGTATTCACCTGGGCGATTGGTCAGGTGATGATCAAAAAAATGGTTACGATCACCGGTTTTCACCTCATTGCCTGGGTTTCCGTTTTTGGGGGCCCGCAGATGCTCGCCTCTTCTCTGATACTGGAAAGCGACCACCTCAATTTGATAAAAAACGCAACCCTGATCGGATGGGGATCGGTTATTTACATGGGGATCGTGATGACGGCGCTGGGTTATGGAATCTGGTATCATCTACTTAAAAAATATAACGTTAACCAGGTGGTGCCGTTTCTTTTGCTGCTCCCCGTAACTTCGATCGTGGGTGCGGTGCTATTTTTAGGTGAGCGTCCAAGTATTCGGGTCTTGATCGGCGGAGCTGTGGTTATCACCGGTGTGGCGATAATTGTGATGGTGGGTCAACGAAATACTCCTGAGCGGATGGATGCTGAGAATTAGATCATCAACCGTTATCAATAGAATACGTTTATATATTTTACATTAAAATCCATCAAAAAAAATGTGGATCAGGGTTTTAAGTCGGCGCGTTGTTCTGTTTAGCCCGTTGCCCGTTAGCCCGTTTGCCCGAAGAAAATAAAATCAGAAATCTTTCCGATTTCAACCGGCCCAACCGGCTCAACGGGCTCAACCCAAATTGTGTGAGCATTTTGAGCCAATCCGATGAACGCCCTGATATTCAAAAAAATAGATGTGAAATCCCGCTTTGGCGGGGAAACACCGCCACGAGCTTTTTGACGCATTCTTGTGATGGATTCCCAAAATTAATGCAGA
>JASFIX010000237.1:0-6484 GCA_050122435.1 Desulfobacterales bacterium | reverse complement strand
CGCCTCAGCGAATTCAGAGTTAAAACGGTGCGATGAGCAGAGGATTGCGTGAATCAAAAAATTAAAGCCAAAGCAGCTCAAAAACAGACTCTTCTAAGCCTGATAATACTGGGAATCCTTGCGATTCTCGCAGGCAGCGTTTATCTTGCTCAGTTTAACTTTAATACCGCCGTTCAGCAAATGGCCCCCGTTTTATCAGCCGACGATAAAAACCAGATCGCCCCACAGGCTTCAGTCGAAAAATCATTGATATCAACACCACCTGGCCAGGCGCCCTTGAGTCCTGCGGAAACCTTTGACGCCGCTACCCTTTCAGATAAAATCAACGGCAAGGCGGAATTGTACCTGTCGGCCGGTTTTAGCCAGCTCCACAGCCAGCGTTTTAAAGATGAAAGCAACGGAGATGTCTGGATGGAAATTTTCGTTTACGATATGCGGACGCCGCAAAATGCCTTTTCCGTTTTCAGTGCCCAGCGCAGAGATGATGCCCAAACGCTGGATGTCGCTCAATATGCCTATCAAACTCCCAATGCGCTATTTTTCGTTCACGGACCCTTTTATGTTGAGATTGTTGCATCCGATATCTCCGAAAACATTATTCAGCCGATGATCGCGTTTGCCGAAGCCTTCATTGCCAATCATCTCATCCAGTCCGAGGCCATCGGTGAAAAGGAGCTGTTTCCAGAGGAGGATCTGATTCAAACCAGCATTTCACTGGTGTCCGCAGATGCGTTCGGCTATGAGCGGTTCGATCAGATATTTACGGCCATCTATAAGCTGCAGGGAAGCGAGATCATGGCCTATTATTCCCGCCGCAAAACCCCCGGAGAAGCGGAAGAGCTGGCATCGAGTTACCGGGACTTTTTGATCGCATTCGGCGGAAAAAAGGTCGAATCCGATCTGGGCATCAAAACAGCGAAGATGATTCATATCTTGGATACCTACGAGATCGTATTCTCACACGGTCCCTATCTGGCCGGCGTGCGCGAAGCCGCTGAACAGCAACCGGCACAGGAATTGGCCATGAATTTGTTTAATCGAATTAAAGAGACCGCTCATGAATAACGCCTTGGAACATAAAATAAACCGGCGCCAATTTATGACGCGCTCTGCCAAGGCCGGCGTATCCATTGTGGCCGCCTGCTCGATCAGTTACTGGTTTTATGACAGCGCCGGACCCACCCCCTCAACGCAAGACACCAGCGGCGTTCAGATACCCGATTTTTCGATGCCCCAGCTGGGCCAGCGCATGAGCATTGTTCGCGGCAACATCCGATCTGAAACCCTGGAACTGGCACTGAAATCCATCGGCGGCATACAGGCCTTTATCAAAAAGGGAGACCGGGTTCTGCTGAAAGTAAATGCCGCCTTTGCATCACCGCCCATGCTTAGCGCGACAACCCATCCGGAAATGGTTAGCGCGCTGACCCGTTTGTGCCTTAACGCCGGGGCCGCATCGGTTACGGTGACAGACAACCCGATCAACGATCCGGCCAGTTGCTTTCGCCTGACCGGAATTGAGAAGGCAGCCCGCTCTGCCGGGGCCACCGTTACCTTCCCGCAAAAGGAATTTTTTAAACCTTTCAGCCTGGCGGAAGCGCAACTGATTCGTCACTGGCCGGTTCTGTATGACCCCTTGAGCCGGATTGACAAAATCATCGGAACTGCACCGGTCAAAGATCATCACCGCAGCGGTGCTTCCATGATCATGAAAAACTGGTATGGACTGCTGGGCGGGCGGCGCAATATTTTTCACCAGGATATTCATACGATCATCAAAGAACTGGCTATGATGATAAAACCAACCCTGGTGGTCCTGGACGGCACTACCACCATGATGCGCAACGGTCCCACGGGGGGATCCCTATCGGACCTGAAAGAAACTCACACAATGATCGTCAGTACCGACCAGGTGGCCGCCGATGCCTTCGGCGCCACCCTGCTTGGTAAAACCGTCGATGATCTGGCCTTTATTAAAAAAGCAGAGGCGATGAAACTGGGCACCGCTGACTTTCAATCGCTAAACCCGGTGATGGAGTCAATATAGCAAAGGTTCAGAGGTTCGAGGTTCAGCGTTCTGGGTTCTGGGTTGTAACCTTTGAACCCTGAACCCTGAACCTTGAACCTGTTGAAAAATTTAATTGACCCCAGACAGCCAATAGGTAACAGAAAACTAACAATGAAAATTGTAACCACCCGCCGAATCTGCCAGATATTTTTTTTCATCCTTTTTTTCTGGTTTTGTCTGGCAACCACACTGGGAGAGCAATGGTGGCAGCTGCGGGGATGGCCCGTCAACTGGATCCTGCAACTGGATCCGCTGGTGGGTCTGGGCACCCTGCTGACCACCCGGACGCTTTATGCCGGACTTGTGTGGGGCCTTGCCACGGTGGTCCTGACGATTGTGCTGGGCCGGTTTTTCTGCGGCTGGCTGTGTCCGTTCGGGTCTCTTCATCAATTCGTCGGTTATCTTGCCAAGCGCAAAAAATCACTCAAGGCCAAAATTGGAATAAATCGATACCGTTCGGCGCAGTCGCTTAAATATTGGATCCTGGTCTTTGTGCTCACCATGGCCATCGCCGAACTGGTGATTGATGCGATCCGTTTACCGCGCACCACACCACTGGGATTTGCGGCTCTAATGGCATTGGCTTTAGCGGCAGTTATCGTCCTGGCCATCCGACAGACAGAACTTGATGCTAAAAAGGGCGTCGTCGCCGTTTTGGCCGTTACGGGCTGCTGGGTTTTAATTAGCTTTTTATTCTATGAGGATTGGCAACCGGTGGCATCGCTCCAAATCGGGCTGCTGGACCCCATTCCGTTGATCTACCGATCGGTCAATTTGCTTATTTTACCCCTTGTCGATCAAACAACGTTGGCGGCCTCGACCAACCCACGGCTTTACGCCGGCACCTGGCTGATCGCAACCATTTTTGTGATATCTATCCTGTTAAACTTAATCTGGCCGCGATTCTACTGCCGCTTTGTCTGTCCATTAGGAGCGCTTTTCGGGGTGCTGGGTCGCTTTGCCATCTGGCGCATTGGCAAATCCAGGGAAGAATGCACCGACTGCCACCTGTGCGAAAAAAATTGTGAAGGCGCCTGCCAGCCAACTCGCCAGATTCGAATTGCAGAATGTGTTCTTTGCCTAAATTGTATCGATGACTGCCATCATGGTCTGATGGGTTATCATACCGCACCGTCTGCCGGTGGCGAAATTATATCGCCGGACCTGTCGCGGCGGGAATTTTTGACCGCGGCCGCCTCCGGAGCCGCTGCGATTCCCCTGCTGCGCATCGGCGGCAACCCGGGACCCAACTGGAATGCCCACCGGGTGCGCCCACCGGGCAGTCTGCCGGAACAGCAGTTTCTATCGCGCTGTATTAAATGCGGCCAATGCATGCGCATCTGCCCGACCAATGTGATCCACCCAGCCGGACTGACAGCTGGTCTGGAAGGCCTGTGGACACCGGTGCTCAATTTTAGAATCGGCACCAGCGGATGTCAGCACAACTGTATCGCCTGCGGCCATCTTTGCCCGACTGCCGCAATTCGACCCATCAGTCTCGAGGAACGCCAGGGACTCGGCCGGCATGTTGGACAGGGCCCCATAAAAATCGGTACCGCATTTATCGATCGCGGCCGCTGCCTGCCCTGGGCCATGGACCGGCCGTGTATCGTCTGCCAGGAAAATTGTCCGGTCAGCCCGAAGGCCATCTTTACCCGGGAGCAATTCAATACCGTCCGCATCCAGCATCCGCTGGTGGTTAAATCTGCCGATACCACCCATATTGAGTTTCAAAGCGATGCACTGACTGCAAATCAATATGCCACCGGAGATTATTTTTGTGTCGTACCGGGGAGGCTCGAACAGCGAGGCCGACGAATTATCGCCAACACATCCCGCAGCCTGACGGTTGACAGTAAATTCCCTTTTGAACAGCCGCCGCAGGTCCAAGATACTGTGTCGATTCAAATACGGCTCCAGCAGCCCTATGTCGACCCCAAAGGCTGCATCGGCTGCGGTGTCTGCGAACACGAATGCCCGGTTCGAGGCAAGCGCGCCATCCGTGTTACTGCTGAAGACGAATCCCGTGCCCGCCAGCATGCGTTGATTCTGCAATCCTGACGATTCTTAAGGAGCAATCCGTTATGACCCAAAAGCATTCAAGCTGGACCCGCAGAGCATTTTTAAAAGCCGCCTGTGCAACGGGTGCGGCATCTGCCGTGTCTCTTAAAAATTTGCCGGCATTTTCATCCGACGAAGCGGTTGTCGTGCCGACCCGCCCGTTTGGGGAAACCGGAATCAAGGTCCCAATTCTGGGATTCGGTACCAGTTTGCATGTTTCCTTCAGCCAGTTGCTGCTCAAACAGGCCGTCAAATGGGGCGTTACCTACTGGGATACGGCAAATACGTATATGGGCGGCAATAGCGAAAAGGCGATCGGCAAATATTTCGCCAAATACCCCGAAGACCGCCAAAAGGTGTTTCTGGTGACAAAATCCCACGCCCTGACCACAAACGATCTAACCCGTGACCTGAACCTTTCGCTTGAACGCATGCGGACCGATTATACCGACCTGTACTTTACCCACGGTGTCTGGAGCGCTGATGAATTGGACACGAAAACAAAGCACTGGGTGCAGAAAGCCAAAGCAGAAGGCAAAATCCGCTTTTTTGGCTTCAGCACCCACAGCAATATGGAAGAATGCCTGATGGGAGCTGCAGATCTCGGCTGGATAGACGGTATTATGATGACCTACAATTATCGGCTGATGCATTCAGATGAGATGCGGCGTGCAGTGGATGCCTGTGTCAAGGCCGGCATCGGCTTAATCGCCATGAAAACCCAGGGCGGCGGTCAGGTCCGAACTGACAGCGCAACCGAGCTTGAGCTGGCCGGGCGCTTTTTGCAAAAAGGCTTCACCGACGGCCAGGCAAAACTCAAGGCAGTCTGGCGAAATCCGCAGATCGCCAGCATCTGTTCGGAAATGCCCAATATGACCCTTTTGATGTCCAACGCTGCAGCCGCTGTAGATAAAACCGAGCTGTCTGCTCATGACATGCAACTGATGCGGAAATACGCGCAGGAGACGCACTCAGATTATTGCGCCGGCTGCAGCGACATTTGCGAGTCGGCCATAGCGGGTGAAGCTCCCATCGGCGATGTGATGCGTTGCCTGATGTATGCGCACAGCTATGGCAATCACAAGAAAGCTAGTGACCACTTTAAAAAAATTCCACAAAAGATTCGCGAACAGATGATTCATTTTGATTATGCTTCAGCCGAAGGAAAATGTCCCCGTACAATAGCGATCGGCAAGCTTATACGGACGGCAATCAAAGAATTATCATAAAGCAATCTCAAAAATAGAGATTTATTTTCAAAGACAGAAGAAATGTTCCACCGGTGCTCTAAAGTTAGAAATCAAAATGCCTAAAATTATGGTATCGCTGCGCAGAACAGGCGCTTTTGCGGCACCAGTGATTGCACGGCGTATGCGCCGCGTAGTGCTCCATTTTTTTAGTAAAAATAGGATTGAATTCCTCAATTTTAGGCATTTTAGATCATTTTTAATTTTAGCTCATTTTTTTTATAAGCACTTTTTATTGGTATAGAACTTCAAAATCGGACTTTAGATGCATTTTTAAGATGAGCAAAACCTATCTCGACCAGAAAAACAAAAGAGATTCAAAGGAGAACACAGCAAATGTCAAAAAAAGAGATTCAATGGTCCCGTAGAAACTTTTTAAAGACCACCGGGGCGGCAGGCCTCGGATCCATTATTGGTCCAATGGCCGGCCTGGCCCGTGCTTCTGACAAGGTGTCGAAGGTTCCCACCCGGCCATTTGGAAAAACCGGTGCGAACGTTTCAATTCTATCCCTTGGGGGCATGTTTAATATTGCTTCTAATCAGCTTTTTTTGAAACAGGCGATGAATTGGGGCGTAACCTATTGGGATACGGCTGATTGCTACCAAAGGGGTAGTGAAAAAGGCATCGGCAAATTTTTCAGCCGTCAGCCGGATGCCCGCAAAAAGATATTTCTGGTGAGCAAGTCGGACGCCCGGGACCCGAAGGGAATGACCCGGCTACTGGATCGATCTCTGGATCGCATGAAAACGGATTATATCGATCTTTATTTTGTTCATGCAGTCTCTCATATTGATGAGTTGGATGGCCAGACAAAGGCATGGGCTGAAAAAGCCAAAGCAGCCGGCAAGATTCGATTTTTTGGATTCAGCACTCACAGTAACATGGAAGAATGCCTGCTGGACGCAGCGGAGCTGGGTTGGATTGACGGCATTATGATGACTTACAATTACCGGCTGATGCATTATGATAACATGCGGCGTGCGGTCGATGCCTGTGTTAAGGCCGGTATCGGCCTGACAGCCATGAAAACTCAGGGCGGCGGTCAGGTTAGAACGGATTCGCAAACCGAGCTCGAAATGGCCGGGCGATTTCTAAAAAAAGGATTCA
>JASFIX010000236.1:0-6485 GCA_050122435.1 Desulfobacterales bacterium | reverse complement strand
CTTCGTGGTTTTTAATAACTGGTGATTATCAACTGTTTATCAACCCGTTAAACAACAGCAAAGGGCATAGCGCATGGAGAATGGCATATAACCATTAAGCGGAGCATCATTTGTTCTATACGCTATGCCCTATGCCCTATGCGCTTTGCCTTGTGTTTGGGTTTCACCAATGAAGGTGATTATCGGTTATAAAGTCCAGCTATAAAATAACAGTACCGGTATTTTTTGTACTGTATCCGCCCAGAGCCTCGACTCGTTGTTTGAACGTCGGGCTGTTTATGATTTCAAGCAGAATCTGAACCGCTTCGGTTTCGAAATATTCCTGGGGAACCACCAGGTCGTATTGCTCGGTAACCACCGGTATAAAATCTAAATCAAGGGCTTTGGCTGCCGCATAAATCCCCAGGCCGGTGTCCTCTGATCCGCTAAGAACAGACACTGCCACGGCCATGTGGGTAAATTCTTCATTTTGATAACCGTTGATGGCATCCGCTTTAATGCCCAGCTGGTTTAATTTATAGTCCAGTAAAATCCGAGTGCCGGAGCCCACCTGCCGGTTGATAAAGCTGAGATCTTTGCGGCCGAGATCCTCAATCCCCTGTATTTTCTTCGGATTGCCCGGCTTTACAATCAGGCCCTGGTCGCGTTGAACCAGATGGATGAGTTTAACCGACGTATCCGGCAGAAATTTTTTAAGATAGGATAGGTTATAGGATCCGTCTTCGGTATCCAAAAGGTGAGTGCCGGCCAGATGGCAGACACCGCGTTTAATCGCCATCAGCCCCCCCATGCTGCCTACATGGCTTGATGACAGTGTCAATTCACTGTGCCCGGCCTTGAGTTGGTCGGCCAATACATCCAGAGAATTGTCATGGCTCCCCACGATAACAATGGTTTGGCGAATGCTCGCAGGCGGACGAAGCAGTTCGGCGGAGACGCTCTCGGTTTCGTTGATGCCCTCCACGTGATTTGGTATGCGGATAATGCCGTCGGCTTCGGTAATGGAGGTAATGGTACCGGCTCCTCTGGGCAACGGGGTGGCCACAATGCGGCCTCCCACCTCCCCCAGCTTTACGCGTAAAAATTCTTCCACCCCGAGTTTGGAAGCGATCTTTTTGGTCGGCTGTACCGCGATGGTTTCCTTTTGCGGATGGGGTTGGCCCAGAAGTTCATATAACAGGGGTTGCACAAATTGTTCAAAAGCAATAATGGCAGATACCGGGTATCCGGGAATGCCAAAGACCGGCTTGTTTTCCACGGATCCGATGACAACCGGTTTGCCGGGCATGATGGTTACCCCGTGGACTTTTATTTCACCCAGATCCAGAATTGCTGTTTTGGCGAAATCCTCAGAACCGGCTGAAGATCCACCCAGAACCATGATCAACTGATAATCTTCTTTTACGGCGTTTTTTAGCGCTTTTTTAATCTTATCGGTATCGTCAACGACCATCTCGTGGCGCATGAAGGTGCCCCCGCACTTTTCAACCAGCTTACCCAGAACAAATGAATTGGTTTCCAGCACCTGTCCCGGCTTAACATCGTGCGTTTCGAGTTTGCGCCAATCGACCAGTTCCGATCCGGTGGGAATAATCAGCACTTTCGGCTTTGATTTGACTGCAACGCTGAAAACACCCCCCGCCAGCAGGGCTCCCACACAATAGGGCGTGATGACATGGTTTTGCGGGAAAAGTAACTCGGTGGCGACAATATCTTCTCCAACCCTGCGAACATTCTGCCATGGAAATACCGGTGCTTCGATCTCGACGCGTTCTTCATCCAGTTCGTTGACATTTTCGACCATAATGACCGCATCGGTATCTTTCGGCAGGACATGGCCCGTATTGACATAAAAGGCATCCCGGTCGGTGACAAGCTCCTTGGGTGCTGCGGCGCTAGCGCCAAAGGTAATTTCTGCTTTTACCGCCAGCCCGTCCATAGCTGCCAGATGAAAGTTCGGTGATGATAGCAGTGCATTGACCGGTTCCGCCAGAACGCGGCCGACGGCATCCGGAGCCGAAATTTTTTCAGCCGCCAGCATCGGCAGATCGCTAAATGTTTGAAAAAGAATGTCCCGTGCTTCCTGCAGGGTTTTCATTTTCAGATAGACGTTGCGTTTAAAGCTCATTATCTATTCCTAATATTTGGAGTGGTGGAGTAATGGAGCAATGGAGTACTGGGCCATAAAAAGGAATTAGGTCCAATTTAAAAATTCAGCACTCCAACTCTCCAGTACTCCATTATTCCAGCTTTGTTTGATTACATCGGTATTACTTCTACCACCGCTCCCTTATCCAGTCCTTCGATGTTGATATCGATTTCAATAAGTCCGTCGGCGTTGACCATGGTACTGATAAGACCGGATTTGCCCAGCACCGGGTCCGCCCAGAGCATACCTTCTTCCAGACGCAATTGAACCCGAATAAAATCGATTCGACCCTGCCTCGAAGCGACATTTCTGCTTAGCCTGGCCTGCAGGCGCAGTTCTCTTTTCTGGCCGGCGGCTTGTCCGCTGAGATACTCGACGAATGGTTTAACCACTCTTGAAAATACAATCATGGCCGAGACCACATGTCCGGGCATTCCCCAGAACGCCTTGCTTTGGGACTTTGCCAGAATGGTGGGTTTGCCGGGTGATATGGATATACCGTGAACCAGAATTTTTGTATCCTGGAGCGCTGAAAGAACATCAACCGTAAAGTCGCGCGCACCAACTGAGCTGCCGCCGGAAATTAAAATCATATCACATTGCTCAAGTGCGAGCTCGCATTTTTCAAACAGGATTTTAAAATCATCGCGCACGATTCCATATGAGACGGCCACGGCTCCGGCATCGTGAATCAGACCCGAAAGCGTATAGGTATTGATATCGCGAATTTGGCCCCGACTCGGCGTTTCACTGATCGGTACAATTTCATCTCCGGTAGAAATAATACCGATGACGGGTTTTTGATAAACGGCAACCTTCTGTTTGCCCAGAGCGGCTAAAAGTCCGGTCTCCTGGGGGCGAATCATTTGTCCTTTTAAAAGCACATGGGTTTGCTTTTTGATATCTTCACCGATGGCAATCATGTTTTGGCCCGGGGCGACACTGCGGTAAACTTCAATGGTGGTGTCATCGATGGCTTCGGTGTGTTCAATCATGACCACGCTATCCGCACCCCGCGGTAACATTCCGCCGGTGGCGATCTTAGCAGCTTCTCCGGGACCAACGGCAATTTCCGGCGATTCACCCATGGCGATACTGCCACTGAGCGTTAGATAGGCCGGGTTGCCTTCACTGGATCCAAAAGTGGATGCGCCTTGAACAGCGTAACCGTCCACAATGGATCGTGGGAAGTCCGGCAGATCATTATCTGCAACCATATTTTCCGCCAGTATTCGCCCAACCGATTCCACCAGCGGTATTTCCTCTGTTTCGACCTGTGGGAATTTTGTGCGGTATCCTAAAACCGTTTCTAAATCTGTAACTTTGAAGAATTCTTTCATAGCATGGTTCCCATATGATGTGAGCGAGGCGAACGCGTCTTGTGTTAGCATACAGCGTAACTTAATTCAAACAGTAGAATTTTCACCGCTTGCAAAACGATCTGATAAAAGTATATAATCACCACGAGTCAAAAATCGATATGAGACGGTTTATATACACAGAGACAGAGAAACTCAAATTATTATATTGCTATGTCCGAGACATCTGAATCTCCGGTAACGCACCTACGGGCCGAAAAGCCTGAATTTTTAACCGAACAGCGATTCGATGCGTTTGCGTTGCCGGCGCATCTGCAATCCGCTTTAAAAGAAGCCGGTTTTGTCTTTTGCACGCCCATCCAGGAACAAACACTTCCCATTTCGTTGAGCGGTCTCGATGTTGCTGGCCAGGCTCAGACCGGCACTGGAAAAACAGCGGCTTTTCTTGTCACCGTCATTACCCGCATCTTAGCGTTTTCTGACCGTGATCCCCGTCTGCCTGCAGCGCTTATCGTCGCGCCCACCCGGGAACTTTCCCACCAAATATACGAGGAGGCCCGTACCCTGTGCCATCATACGGATTTAAAGATCGCCGAAGTTGTCGGCGGCATTGATTATAAGCGCCAGGCCGAAATCCTGCGACGGGGAACTGATATTGTCATCTGTACCCCCGGGCGGATCATTGACTACCTCAAGCAGGGCATTTTTAAGACCGAAGGCATTAAAATGCTGGTTATCGATGAGGCGGATCGGCTGTTTGATCTGGGATTCACTAAAGATATGCGCTATTTGCTCCGGAAACTTCCCCCCTATGACACCCGTCAGTCCATGCTCTTTTCGGCCACCCTTTCTTATCGAGTGATGGAGCTGACCTATGAATTCATGAATCTACCAGAGTTTATTTCGGTTACCCCCCAGACCATAACGGTTGAGGGAATCGAGCAGCAGTTGTTTCACGTCGGATCGGGAAAAAAATTAGAGCTGTTGCTGGGTCTGCTGAAAAGAGAAAATTGGAGCCGGATGCTCATTTTTGTCAATACCAAGGTCGGCGTTGATTGGCTGACAACCAAGCTTAAGGGCAATGCCTGGCCGGCGGAAAGAATCACCGGGGATTTGCCCCAGCGCAAACGGTTTCGGTTGATGGAACAATTTAAAAATGGGCGGATTAAAATTCTGGTCGCCACCGACGTTGCCTCCCGCGGCATTCATGTTGAAGATATCAGCCATGTGATCAATTACGATCTGCCCCAGGATTCAGAAAATTATATCCACCGCATCGGTCGGACCGCCAGGGCGGGCAAGACCGGCAAGGCATTTGCACTGGCCTGTGAAGACTATGTTTACCATCTGGAGCCTTTGGAGGAAATGCTGGGATACAAAATCCCCGTGGTCTGGCCGGAGAACGACTGGTTTGTTGCTGACACCTCGAAGCCCATAGCCCCCCGGCGCAGATCAAGCCTCCGCAGATCCGGGCGAAAGCGGAGCCAGCATCGGGAAAAGCAGCGTACCGAGACACGGCCACCGTCAAAAAAGACCAAAACCCGTTCGTTTCCAGGCGCATTTTTCGGCTTTGGGCCCGAATCTTCCAAATCGACTAAAACCAAAACTACCCCGAAGTCTGAAAAATCCGCCCCCAAAAAACGACCGCAGCGGAAAAAGAAGGGACCTTCCCGGGCTGCCAAGAAGCCCAAGCCGGATACCCCGACTGAACCAACGTGAGGCACAACAACCCTGTCTTCTACACAGGGCTGCTTGCAGGATATACTGGATTTAGTTCACTTTGCTCACCGTTGGAATGTTGGAAAGATGGAATAGTGGAATATTGGGTCTCCGTTTTCACTCTTGATAAACTCATATTTATTACTTAAATTATTTCCCATGGGCCATGTCTTCGATTTCAAAGATGCCATTGGCTACGAGCAGTGGCTCCAAAAACCACAAACGAAAGTGGCTTTAGAGCTTGAAACCCGACTGATGCATACCCTGCTGCAACCCATGCGCGGCGAATCCGTACTGGATATCGGGTGTGGAACGGGGGCATGTCTGAAGGCGTTTCTGGAGATGGAGCTGCTGGTCACCGGGTTGGATCCTTCAACCTATATGCTTGATATTGCATCTCGCAATGTGGGCAACCGGGTCGACCTTTACCGCGGCTACGCCGAAGACCTTCCTTTTGATGATAATTCGTTTAATTATTCATGTCTGTTTACGACCCTGGAATTTGTCGATGACCCTCAAAAAGCGCTGGCGGAAGCCTGTCGGGTGACCAAGGATCGAATCTTTATCGGTGTATTAAACCGTTACGCCATCAAAGGAATCCAGCGTCGCGTAAAGGGCATGTTTACTTCATCAATTTATAACCATGCCCAATTTTTCAGTGTATGGGAGCTGAAGCAAAGAATTCGAAAGATCGTCGGCCATACCCCCATATCCTGGCGAACCGTCTGTCAATTGCCGTCGCAATCGGGAAAGATTGCCACCAGCCTGGAGCAGGTTAAAATAATCCAACGCTGTCCCTTTGGCGCCTTTGCCGGGATGGTGGTTACCCTGGTCCCTACATTCAGAACACGACCGCTGACAATGCGTTACCATGCCAGGGGTTCAAGTGGGGCGACAGGATAGCCCTGTTTTGATTTTAGATTTTGGATTTTGGAATTCGGATTTATCTTGAATATGGGGATCCAACATACTTTGAAAAGGCTGATTATTTACCGAAGAGGGATGGGAGTTAATCAATAGATGGAGGCATACCTGTATGAACCATTAGAAGATGGCAAGGTTAAATGCTATTTATGCAGCCATCGTTGCGTGATAAAGGCAGGCCGGCGTGGTATATGCGGCGTTCGGGAGAATCAGGACGGCCGGCTGCAAACGCTGGTTTATGATAAAATCATCGCGCAACATGTGGATCCCATCGAAAAAAAACCCCTGTTTCATTTTCTGCCGGGCACCCTTTCCTATTCGATTGCCACCGTCGGCTGTAATTTTCGCTGCCGGTTTTGTCAGAACGCTGATAT
>JASFIX010000235.1:0-6502 GCA_050122435.1 Desulfobacterales bacterium | reverse complement strand
TCCACTGATGTCAGGCGCCATTATTTTAATCAGTATGCTGGTCGGGTGGATTGGATCATACCTTTCCCTCAAACAATATTTGAAAGCCTGACAGAAAGGATCGAATTGAAAACCTCACGCAAAGATATTTTTAAAACACGATCGCTAAATGTTTCGTCTTGCAAATTTGCAAGCTTTGCGTCTTTGCGTGAGAATATGGTAAAATAAAATATACCATATAAAACGCTTGGCTAATTCCAGATGAAAGGCTAGTTTCACAAAATTCGTATGAGGTTCTGTAAAAAAAGCGAGACGATTCGCATTTTGATATTGACAGCCGGCTGCTTATTAATTTTTTCAGCCGGCTCCATTTTAAAGGCCCAGGATCAGAAACCCCGGATAGATGAATTCAAAAAAAAGGCCCAGGATATCAGCCGTGAAATCAAAAAAGGTAAGGCCCAGATTCAAAAATTTTCCCACCGCGAAACCAATATTATGAATCGGTTAAATCAAGTAGATCAGGCTTTAAATCGATCTCGCAAACGGATTGCCGGTTTAGACCGTGAAATTGAAGTACTCCAAAAACAAATAACCGAAACCACCGCAGCGACTGAAAAACTGGTTAATCAGATAAAGGCTAATGAGACATATGTCGCCAAGCGGCTGGTCGCTTTGTATAAATTAAACTGGCTGGGGAAATTCCATGTGCTGGCTTCGGCCCAGAGTCTTCAGGAGTTGTTGAAGCGTAAAACTGCCCTTGAGCGAATCCTGACTTACGATGAAATGATTATCAGAGAGCTGAAGGACAATCGGCTGGCTCTGGAAACCGTCCGATCCCGTCTGGAGACGCACAGGAATGAAAAGCGTCGACGAGCGGATGAGTATCAGAAACAAATCAGGCAGATAGCGGCTGAGCGCACGCAACGCGCCACGTTGTTGGCCCATGTGCGCAAAGAAAAATCCGCCCAGCTGGCCGCCGTTGAATCTCTGAAACGGGCGGCACGGGATTTAGATGAGAAGATCAAAAATTTAGGTGTGGAATCAGCAGCCACGATTCCGCAAGAATATACCACCGCCGAACCGTTTCAGGCATATAAAGGCTTGCTTAAAATGCCGGTAAAGGGTAAAATAGTAAGTCTTTTCGGTAAGTTTAAAAATACCCGCTATCAGGTCTTGAATTTTCGCAGCGGTATCGAGATTCAAACCGAAAGAGGCGAGCCAATAGCGGCGGTATTTGCCGGTAAAATCCTTTACGCTGATTGGTTTAAAGGATACGGAAACATGATTATTATCGACCATGGAGAAAATTACTATACGGTATATGCTCATATTGAAGAAGCCTTTAAATCAACCGGGGATGCCGTCGAAGCGGGAGAAGTGATTGCGACCGTAGGTGATAGCGGCTCCATTACCGGCCCCAAACTTTATTTTGAGGTCCGCCACCATGGAAAACCGCAGGACCCGATGCAGTGGCTTGAGGCCGCATCCAGTTAGAATTTTTCACAAGGAGTAACTAATGAAATTAAAGAAAATCCAGCACGTAAAACTTTGGATGGTCATGGTAACAGCCGCTGTTTTTTGGACGATCGGAGCTGGCTTTTTTGGTGACCTCGCTGCCAAAAGTGACGAGTCCTATGAGGGGTTGAAAATTTTTTCGGATGTGATTCAGCTGATTGAAAAAGAATACGTCGATGAGGTGGAGTCAAAAGAGCTTATCCAAAAAGCCATTCAGGGCATGGTTCAAAGCTTGGATCCGCATTCATCGCTGTTGCCCCCAGAAGCGTTTGAAGATTTGCAAATCGACACCAAAGGCAAGTTTACCGGAATCGGGATCCACATCACGATGAGAGATGGATTTGTCACCGTAATATCCCCCATTGAGGATACACCGGCCCACAAAGCCGGCATCATCGCGCAGGACCGCATCATAAAAGTCGACGGCAAGCCGGTTAAAGATCTGCGTGAAGCCGTGAATATGATGAGGGGGCCGAAAGGCACCCAGGTTTCGGTCACCATCATGCGCGAGGGCGAAAAAGAACCAATTGATTTTGAACTGGTTCGTGATGTCATTCCGATTGTCAGTGTTAAAGAAATCATTCTTAAACCCGGCTACAGCTACATCCGCCTGTCGCAATTTTCAGGCAGCACGACCAAAGAGCTTGAAGCCGCCTTACAAAAGGCGGAATCCGCCAAGGTGCCGATGAAAGGACTTATTTTAGATCTGCGAAATAACGGTGGTGGTTTGTTGAATCAGGCTATAAAGGTGTCTGATCTGTTTCTGGAAGAAGGTAAAATTTTATCCATTAAGGGGCGCAACAAGAAGAATACAAAGGAGTATATGGCCACACCAGATACGGTTAGCCGTAAATATCCAATCGTGGTGCTGATCAACAGCGGCAGCGCCAGCGCCTCTGAAATCGTTGCCGGCGCCCTGCAAGACCAAAAACGGGCCCTGATTCTCGGGACCACTTCTTTTGGAAAGGGCTCTGTGCAAACCGTAGAGACCCTGCGTGACGGTTCAGGTCTCAAGTTGACCATTGCCAGGTATTACACCCCCAGCGGCCGATCGATTCAAGCCAAAGGAATCGAACCGGACATTGTTTTAAAGCACAAACGCATCGATCCCAAAGAGTCACAGGAAGAGGGTCTGCTAAAAGAAAAAGACCTGTTAAATCATCTTGAAGCTGAACCGGATAAAAATAAAAATCAAAAGTCCGAACCCAATAAATCAAAGCCTAAAAATCAAGAAATGGAGTTTAGAGTCGGCCCGCTGTCAGTCGATCTGCTTCGAACAGATAATCAGGTGATGCGGGCGCTAGAAATCCTTAACAGTTATGATATTTTTAAAAGTTTAAACAGTTGATCACGTAATTCGGTTGGCCGGTTTTCGGTTTAGCCGGCCGAAGGTCCCCGTAAAACGGGATGAAGCCCGTAAAAAGAGTAAATGTTTGATCTCATTTTTTAACCGGCTAACGGGCAACAGAACAAGGCGCTCAACCCAGATTTAGGAGATAGATTCCGGAAGCTGATTCCGCGTTTTCCTTAACAGCCTGCCATACGCCCCGGTCATCGAATTCGGTAGTCTAAACAGATCGTAGGAAAACAGCTGCGCGCATAACAACACCTAAATGGCTAAAAGAAAAGCAACCCGAAAAAAGAGACGCCCGAAAAAATCGCGCAAAAAAACCCCCGTTAAAAGCTCCTTTTTTAAAGCGCTGGCCGGAATGGCACTGCTGGGTGCGCTGGTCATCACCATCGGTTTTCTGATTAATCATCTGCTCCCGCCCGAACCTTCCTCACCGTCGCCTTCTGCTAAATCACCGAAGGCCGAGATGCCCCCGCTGAAAAAAAAGCCAACATTTGAAATTTACCCGAAAGAAAAACCAGCACCACGACAGCCCCTGGCAAAGAAAGATATTCCAGCAGCAATCCCGAAACCGACGCCTGGAAAAGCATTGCCTTCTGTGGCACTCATTATCGATGATCTGGGCTATGACAAAAAGATCGCCCAAAAATTTGCCCAGCTGGATGTGACCCTGACCTTCTCGATCCTGCCCCACAGCCCTTTTCAAAAAAGGATTGCCCAGCTCGCGCGCTCAAAGGGTTTGGAAATCATGATTCATATGCCCATGGAACCGGTTGAGTATCCGCAGGTGAATCCCGGTCCCGGAACCTTGCTGACCTCAATGTCGCCGGATGAGTTGATCAAACAGCTCGACCAAAACCTCGATACCCTTCCTGGCGTTAAAGGGATCAACAATCACATGGGTTCCAGGCTGACCTCGGAATCAACCCAGATGTATCAAATTTTTTCGGTATTGAAGAAACGGGGGCTTTTTTTTATTGACAGCCGAACCACGGCTGAATCGTTATGCGAGCCATCAGCGCGTCTGTTTCAGCTTCCTTTTGCCCAGCGGGACGTTTTCATTGACCACTATCTCAAAGCCGATTTTATCCGCAACCAGATTAAGGAGTTGATCCGGATTGCCAAGAAAAATGGTGAAGCGGTAGGCATCATGCATCCGCATTCGACGACATTGCAGGTACTGCAGGAAATGTTACCGGACCTCAAAGATCAGGTTCATCTGGTCCCGGCTTCAAAAGTCGTCCACCCGGTCGGATAGTGCGCCGGGCAAAGACCCTGAGCACGGCAAATCAATGTCGAAAAAGCTAGGGCTTGAAAAGCAGTTTAAATATCGGGTAAAATAAAAGCATGAACGACAATCCAAACCTGTATAACAGTCGTATAACAAAAAATTATCTGGATTACCTCGAAAAATTTCATCCGGATGTCAATATCGATTCGGTTCTGGAGTATGCCGGGATGAACCCCTACGAAGCGGAAGATCCGGCTCACTGGTTTAACCAGAAGCAGATGGATGAATTTCACGAAATCCTTGTTCGAAAGACAGGTGATCAAAAGATTTCATGGGAGGTGGGTCGGTATGCGGCCTCCGGCGGCGGATTTGGTGCCGCCAAGCAGTATATCTTAGGATTAATGAGTCCAGTCGCAGGTTATTTGTTAGTGGAAAAATATTATCCCATCTTCGTCCGCGGGGCCGTTGTGAAAGCAAAGAAAACCGGGCCCATCACAGTTGAAATTGTCTCCAAACCCAATCCGGGGGTCGATGAAAAACCCTATCAGTGTGAAAATCGGACCGGCACTTTTGAGGCGATCGCAAGATTGTTCACGGACAAATTCGCCAAGGTGGATCACCCTGAATGCTTTCACAAAGGTGATCGCCACTGCCGGTATGTGATCACCTGGGAAAAGACCGCCGCACTGGTCTGGAAACGCATCCGCAATTATGTTCTATTACTGGCCGGCCTGTGTTCTCTGGTCCTTTTCGGGTTTATGCAACTCCCGGCCTGGGGGGTTATGGTGCTGGCGCTGATCGTGGTCTCAGCGGGCGTTTCATATTACGCGGAGTACCTTGAAAAAAAGGAACTCACCCAAACCATTGAGGCCCAGAAATCAACCTCGGAAAACCAAATTCTGGAAAGCAATATTCGCTATAATAATGCTTCGCTTATCCATGAAATCGGTCAGGTCACCTCGAAGATACTCGCTATTGATGATCTGCTTAAAAGCGTTGTCAGCGTTATGGAAAAACGCCTTGATTTTGACCGCGGCATGATCATGCTGGCAAATAAGGAAAAAACCCAATTGTATTATACCGCCGGGTATGGCCATACCACCGAACAGGAAAAATTTCTGAGCCAGCTTACATTTAACCTGAACAATCCCGAATCCAAAGGGTTGTTCATCCGGGCGATGAAAGAAACCAAACCGCTTCTGGTTAACGATATCGAGGACATCAGAGACACCCTGTCTCCCAGAAGTCTGGAATTTGCAAAACACATGGGCGGCAAGTCCTTGATATGTGTGCCGATTATCTATGAACGCGAGGCGCTGGGCATTTTAGCGGTTGACAATATTAAGTCCAAAACGCCATTGAAGAAAAGTGACATGAACCTTCTAATGGGCATCACGTCTCAGCTGGCGATCAGCATTATGAACGCCACTGCCTTCAAAAAGATTCAGGAGAGTGAAAATAAATATCGCGAGCTTGTTGAGACTGCAAACAGCATCATTTTGCGAATGGACACGCGGGGTCAAATTACCTTTTCCAATGAGTTCGCCCAACGGTTTTTCGGTTATACTGAAAATGAGATGCTCGGGATCAACGCCGCCCAGATTGTTTTGCCGGCCGGGCGGGCGAATCATCAGGGGCTCGAACACCTAACCTCATCTTTGCGCAAAGACCCTGACCGACTGGTTGTCAGCGAGAATGAAACCGAACTCAGGAATAAGGAAAAGGTTTGGATCGCTTGGACGTATAAACCGATTTATAATGATGAAAAAATTTTTAAAGAAATTTTATGTATCGGCAACGATATCACCGAACTCAAGTTGGCAGATATAGAAAAAAAGGATCTTCAGGCCCAACTGCAGCGCGCCCAGAAAATGGAAGCCATCGGTACGCTGGCCGGGGGGGTGGCACATGATCTAAATAATATTTTATCCGGAATTGTCAGCTACCCGGAACTTCTGCTGATGGATCTGGATCCAAACAGCCCATTGATCAAACCGATATTAACCATTCAAAAATCCGGTGAAAAAGCGGCGGCAATTGTTCAGGATTTATTGACATTGGCCCGCAGAGGCGTGGCAGCGACAGAAGTTGTCCATTTAAACAGTATCATTTCGGAGTATCTGCTCAGCCCTGAACATGAAAAACTGAAAATGGATCATCCCGATGTAAAGGTGAAGCACGATCTGGATGCCAATTTGCTTAACATCTTGGGTTCACCGGTTCATCTTTCAAAAAGTATAATGAATCTGGTATCCAATGCCGCAGAGGCAATGCCTGAAGGCGGAACCATAATGATTCGCAGCGAAAACCGTCATGCAGATACACCGATAAATACCTTTGATGATATCGGAAAAGGAGATTATGTAACCCTGACCGTTGCCGATACCGGAATTGGGATATCCCCCGAAGATATGGAGCGAATATTT
>JASFIX010000234.1:0-6508 GCA_050122435.1 Desulfobacterales bacterium | reverse complement strand
AAATCGGTCACTGCCATCCAGATAATTTTCCAGCATATCTTCGTGATTGCCTTTTAAAAATATGGTGTCCGGCAATTTTTTCTTCAAATCAACCAGGTAATCCACCACCTCAAGTGAGCTCGATCCCCGATCGATATAGTCCCCAATGAAAATTAATTGGTCCCGGTTGAAATTTATCGGGATTTTGTCCATAAGTGCACAAAGTTTATCAAAGCACCCATGAATGTCTCCAACTACAAAGATTTTTTGCATGGGATACCCGTTAATGTTTCAATTTGCCAGTATTTTAGTATCTCATCACCACGGCAAATTATCAAGCCTTGAGAAATTGTATCTCCCTTAAGTTCGTTTTGCAGACCTTCAGACACCAAATTACCTTAACACAAAGATACGCCGAGGCTGATCGAGACGTGTGATGCCTTCTTTTTTTGCCGCCTGCAACGCGTTGCGGTAATCGGTCTGCGAAAGAAAAGTATTTAAACCGCGTATTTCGGCGGCGCGTCCACATGGGCGGTACTGGGACATTATGTTGACGTAACTGCGGGTTGAAATCTCTTTGGCAATATACCGCATAATTTTACCGGTGTCCGCCATTCCGCCCGGCAACACGAGGTGGCGAATTAGCAGACCTTGTCGGGCAACACCGGCATTGTCGATGATCAGATCGCCCACCTGGCGGTGCATCTCTTTCAGGGCTTTGCAGGCAACTTCCGCATAGTCTGCTGCCTGACAGGCGCTTTCGGCCACATCCGGGTCCCAGAATTTAAAGTCCGGCATGTAAATATCAAATACCCCCTTCAGTAACCGCAGTGTTGAGGACAAATCGTAACCGCCGGAATTATACACCAGAGGCACGCTGAGCCCCTGTGGAATAGCGATTTCAAGGGCAGCCAGAATTTGAGGAACCACATGTGACGGTGTGACAAAATTGATATTATGACATCCCTGCTGCTGCAAAGCGAGCATCATTGCTGCCAGTTCATCGTTTGAAACTTCTTGGCCGCAGCTTTCATGGCTGATATCAAAGTTCTGGCAAAACAAACACATTAGATTGCAGTGCGTAAAAAATATGGTGCCGGAACCCTGTTTGCCCACCAACGGCGCTTCCTCACCGAAATGGGGGCTGTAGCTTGAAACCCACGCCCGCTTGGCGGTTTTGCATACGCCGGTTTCACCAGATAGCCGGTCAACCCGGCATTGACGCGGGCAAAGGCTACAGGGACTGAGAAGATTGTGCGCCGCTTTTATTTTTTTCCGCAACAGTCCTTTTTCAAAGGTTTTGATGTATGCGGCTTCAAACGGTTCCATTTTATGGGTTCTTTTTTGTATATTTTATGGGTTCGACCAGAATTTTCTCGGCAAAGCCCCTGCCAAGGACATAGCGTTTGTAATCCGCTGCGATAGCCATCTGGCCCTGACTGTTGTTTGATATGACTTCAATTTCATCTCCAAGCCGCAATCCCATCGACAATAATCGCATCCGGGCATTAGGACCTCCGTTAAAATCCTTGAGCACAAGTCGTTCTCCTGGTTTGGCCATGGTCAAGGTCAACAGTTGAATGCGATCTTTAAGGCATTCCTCGCAGATTCCGTAAATTTCCATTTTATGCTGCAGCATGTGGAAGCCTTTGGTTGATGCAATTTTGATTTGCAGTTCTTCCAGACGATCCTCTTCGAACTCAATAATTTTTCTGCATTTCGTGCAAATCATATGGTCGTGATGCTGGCCCAGATGGCGATGCTCATAACGAAGGTCGCCATTGTCAAAACGGCTTTTTTGGGCGAATCCGAAACGGCACATCAGCTTCATTGTCTCACGCACAAATTCTGAATCAAGGCTCCAGCCGTTTCGTTCAAGAAGCTCAACCATTTCATCTATAGTCACATGCTTTTCGGTCTGTAAAAAGACTTCGAGAACCTTGAATCGATCTTCGAAACGATCGATTTGTTCCTGTTTGAAAAGCTTTTTGAACTGTTCTTTTTCCTGGATATGAAGTTGTTTCATCTGTATTTCCTGTTAGAACTGCGGTTGCTGCAATGAATATTCTAATTGGAGACAGGCGTGATTATCCTGGCGATCATTACGGAGTCGTTAGAAGTGGTTTCAAAACCACATCTAATACAGCGATTGGCCCGAGACGCTTGATTCATAATTAGGTAGGGATCAGCAAAATTGGGCTGTCAGGAAAGGTTTTGAAATTAACCTTCATGTCCCGGTATTTCATAGGTGGTGCAACTGCCGCTGGGGCAGTTGCGAGTTTGAGCGCTGACGCCATCACTTTTCCCTGAGTCGCCGCCCATGCTGTAACAGGAAGCGCTTAGAACCCGCTCAAACTCTTCAGAATGGCAGTGAGGGCATTTGAGCTCCACCTCTTCCTCTTTTTTCATAACCAAAATCTCAAAGCAGTCATTGCATTTTAAGCATCTAAATTCATATAGTGGCATGGGTTTTCCTTTTGTTTTTCTATTTCCAACGCCATAATATGCCTATCTTGGAAAGATTGTCAAGGTGCTCTGAGTCATATTGTGTTAGATTTTAAGGAGGTTATGGAACGATAGTCCACAGCTATATCCTTAAGGACCGCAATTCGACGGCCTTCCCTTGGCATTTTCAGAAAAAAGATGACATGGATGCTGTTTGATCTTAAATTTAGAAGAGTTTAAATCGAGGTTCAACATGCACCCATCAGGCAATTCATCTTATAATGTTGTGTGGTTAAAAAGCCTTGCTGATGTAGACCGGAATCAATGGGATGCGCTTGCGGAGCCTTTAGCCACTCCCTTTTTGGAATGGGAGTGGCTTTACCAGATGGAGATCTCCAAAAGCACCATCGCCGAAACCGGCTGGCGGCCCCAACATTTAACGGTCTGGTCACATGGCCAATTAATTGCGGCAGCCCCATTATATATCAAGCAACATAGCGCGGGAGAGTTCGTGTTTGATCATATCTGGGCTGACGTGGCCGATCGTCTAAAAATATCTTACTACCCTAAACTTGTCGGCATGAGCCCGTTTACCCCGATGGTGGGATATCGGTTTTTATTGGCAATCGGTGAGGATGAGGAGGCATTGACCCGTTACATGATTAATGAAATTGAACAATTCTGCCGGCACCGCCGGATTTCAGGCTGCAGCTTTCTTTTTGTTGATCCGCAATGGCGCCGGCTGATGGTTAACTGCGGATTCATCAGCTGGTTGCATCAAAGCTTTACCTGGCGAAACGAAAACTACCAGTCGTTTGAGGATTATCTGGCGGTCTTTAATTCCAATCAGCGACACAACATTAAACGGGAGCGCCGATCCGTAGCAAGAAACGGCCTCACACTTAAAATATATGAAGGCGATCAGATTCCTACGGCCTATTTTTCATTGATATATTCATTTTATGAGCGCACCAACGATAAGTTCGGTCCCTGGGGTTGCAAGTACCTTAAGCCAAGTTTCTTTAAAAAATTGGCGGACTGCTATCGGCATCGATTGGTTTTTGTGGCTGCTTTAGAAGAGTCAAATCCAGATTTGCCGCTGGGCCTTTCACTTTTAGTCCGCAAGCGGGACCGGTTGTTCGGCAGGTATTGGGGCTGTTCAAAAGAAATTAAATATTTACATTTTAATGCGTGTTACTACAGCCCGATTGAATGGGCAATTGTCAATGGTATTAATCAGTTTGATCCGGGTATGGGCGGGTATCATAAAATTCGGCGCGGTTTTACGGCTGTCGACAACTTCAGTCTGCACCGGTTTTTTGATCGGCGCCTTGAGCAGATCATGAATACCCATATTGAAGAGATCAATCGCCTTGAGCGTGAACATATTGATGAATTGAATGCAGCGCTTCCCTTCGCCCGCAAACCGAATTGAGCATAAATGCTCGAAGCGGTATTACTTGATACGCTCGGCCACAAACTCATGAAACTGTTTAGAGATTTCCTTTTTCCAGACCCCGATATGACCGGTTCGGACTGTAACTTCAGTCCATTCAGGATCGATGATTCTAACGGTTATCGTCATAGGCGTCTTATCGGACCGCTCGGATCTGATGGTTGTCTGAGTATCATCGGTCTTCTCTTCCAGAACAGGCTGCTTCATATCCGCTAAAATGCCTTTGCACACGTCGTAGGTTGTTTGGTAATCGGCCTGATAGGTTCGGCTCAATTGACCGTTGACATAAGCAAAGGTTCCTGCACCTGCGCCGGCGCCGACCACAAGGGCAATACATCCAGTTGATACCCACAAATACAACAGGACAATGATTAAAGATAACCTTCTTAACATATTCTGCCTCTTTCGGTTGGTTAAAGTTAAGATTTAGGCTGCTGGATTCTCGGGTGATCCAGGACTGAAAAACTAGCGACCGCCCCTCAATCCCGGATGTGGCGGGGGAACGATGGCCACATGATTGCCCTCTCTCACATGGACCGAGGTCTGGTGCCGCGAGGAATACCAGACGCCTATGCGATTACCCTCGGGACCCAGAATCCAGGCACCCCGCGGGGTGACCATATGAACGTAGGCCATTCGGTCGACCAATTTTCTAAGCGCAAAAGAGGAAAAACTGACCTGCTGCCACATTTTGGATTTAAGCGAATAGCTGGAGTGAATGCCGACGATCGCATCCGGCACGCCTTGCAGGCCGCTGTAATAGTACGAATGATCGGATAGGATCTGGAAATTATCAAAAATGTTGGTGACTTCTTGACTCGCCTCCAATTTTCCGTAATTGGAGTTGGCGCATGAACAGAGCAAAAATAAAAGGCCCAGGCCAATGACGGCGGAAAGTCGTTGAAATTTTATTCCACTCATTTGTATGTCGTTGGATAGCATGGCAGACTCCATTAGAGGTGATCTCAAAACGTTTAAATGAATTTCGTTTGACGTCCTGATAAATACATTAATTCTGAATTCAACGTAACATGCTGGTAAAAGGTGTCAAGATACAATTGAAAGTACTTTGGAGAGAACCGCTTTTCAAATCAATTCGCAGCGGCTCAGACTAGATTGACACCTGGAAACGGACTGCTTAACTTTGCAAAAATTGCAATGAACCTATCAGAGGGCTTATTTTTCTCAGCCGACCGGGGAGACTTTATGCAAAAAAAACTGATTCCAAAAATGACGACCTTTGGCAAATGGAGTGTGATCCTGTTGCTGGCCTTTATTTTAATCTGGCCGTTGACTGTGGGAATTTATTGGGGGTTGTATAAAGGTTATACCGCAATCGATGAGACGCGGTTTTCCTGGCTGAGTTCAAATATTCATGCCATGCTCGATCAAACCAAGCCGAATTCAGCCGAAACAAAAAAAGGAATTGTGCTCAGTGCCGCACTCAGCAATCGACTGGAGGAAGAGATGGGCTCGGCATTTGGCTGGTCGGTCAATGATTTGATTATTTCCCCCACGCGCTGGCTTGACAACCGCGCCAATCGGCAGAGGGGTGTTATTTTCGCGACCCGAATGTTGATCAACTTTTTTTCAACCAATCTGGCCAAATACGGAACGGTAGATACAGAAAATAATTTTTTAAAAGAGGCCCGCGAAAAACATTTTGCTTTTAGCGAGGATAGTTGGTGGTTCCCATCTACTGAAAGTCAATATCGTGAAGGCATTGCTTTGATGCGCAAATATGAAGACGAATTGGCTAATGGTAAGGCAGTATATAACATGCGTTCGGATGATATGTATAACATGCTCACTTTTATTATCGGCAAACAGTTTCTTGACCAGCCTCTCGGTCTTCTGGTGCAGCCTGAAAATGAAGTGGCATATACGGAGCTGGATGACCGCATTTATTATACCCAGGGGGTTGTTCTGGTGCTGCGGGATTTTATTCGGACTTTTGTTGAACTTTACCCCGTGATTAAAGAAAAAGGTGGAGAAGAAAATATCAGGATTGCTATTCGGGAGATGGAGCTGATTTGCACTTTTGATCCGCTGATCGTTCTAAGAGGAGAACATGATTCCGTTACTGCCGACCACCGCGGCAAGATGGCCAGATACCTGATCTCATTTAGAGAACGAATAAACGATTTGGCCCAGTCAATCCGCAGGTAGCTAAAACCGTTTCAAAAATAGCAGGTCACGGTTTTAGATTAGCCGGTTTAGCCAGTTGAGCGCGTTGTTTCGTTAAGCCCGTTGAAATCGGAAGCAAGTCTGATTTTATTTTCTTCGGGCAAACGGGCTAACGGGACAACCGGCCCAGCCCAATCTGGCAGGCATCTTAAAGAGGATTAAATAGATTTGGTGTTAGTTACATTGATGAGATGGGTTCTAATAATATTTTATGCCCACGCCATAATAAAAATATGAAGCCATTTCAGGTAATTCTTTACACCAGATAACCTTTGCACGATAAACATCATGGCCGGCAGAATAGGGCGAGTTTTCAATACCCACAAAAATATCAGAACCGATTTTGGGCGCAAAATCTGATTCAAAATACATTCCGCTTCGGCTGTAATTGTACATCCGGCCTTCGTGATAATCCCCAGTAGGATAATTTTCGATCATAAC
>JASFIX010000233.1:0-6518 GCA_050122435.1 Desulfobacterales bacterium | reverse complement strand
TTTCTTGTCACCGAGTGCTTTTTTGTTGTAGGCCAAGGATGTGGTCCAGAAAATATTGCCGATGGCAGCCTTGCGGATGGCTTGCTTGTCGATTCCTTCGAGGTTGACGACATTGGTATCAATGGGCTCCAGCAGGTTTTCCAGTTCACCGCGGGCAATATGACGGGTTTCCAGATCCACCACATCCCATGTATAGGATTTCGTGTCTACCTGGGCTTTAACTTTGGCAATGTCGGGTCCGGATTCCTCGATAATTTTCACGCCGAATTTATCGGCAAACGGCTGAATAAGCGCTTTGCGTTGAGATTCCTGGTAGGAACCGCCGTAGGAGCAGACCTTCAGGGTGCCGCCTTTGGCCATGGTGGTGTGAACAAATGGTCCCACGGACGCCGCCACCAAAGCCGCGCCCGTTGCCGCGCCGCTGGTAACAATAAATTCACGGCGGGTCATGCCCTTGTGGTTTTGAGTTTTCTTTTTCTTTTTCATTGCACACCTCCTTGTCTGTTTGGTTTATGGCGAGGATTTGCCTTACTTCAAAGCAAGGCCGTGGCGAGTTCGCCAGCCAATCTTAATATCACCTCCGATCTTAAAATTTTGGGTGCTAGGTCCGCTCTGCACTTTTACATCGACCATTGTCCCGGCAGCCAGGCTGACCCGATAAATCCTGGCTTCACCGACATAGATAATCTCTTCGATTTTACCTGAAAAACGGTTGGCGACGTCATTGGAAGCATCCGGGGCATCTGTGAGGATTTGAATTTTTTCCGGTCGGATGGCAACCGACACCTCTTCGCCGCGATCCATCCGATTGAGCCTCTGAACCCAGATGGTTAAGCCATCATCGGTTTCAACAGCAGTTCTATCACCTTCGCTTTCGATCACACGTCCCCTTAAAAAATTAGATTCACCAATAAAGTCGGCAACGAAAAGGCTGGCCGGAGACTCATACAGCGCCACCGGTGTATCCAGCTGGATAATTTTTCCTTCGTTCATAATGGCGATCCGATCCGACATGGTCAGGGCCTCTTCCTGGTCGTGGGTAACATAAATAACGGTGATGTCTAAAGCCCCCTGAAGATGCTTGATTTCCAGGCGCATATGGTCGCGAAGTTTCTTGTCCAGTGCACCCAGCGGCTCATCCATCAGCAGAATTTTGGGCTCAAAGACAAGCGCCCGGGCCAGCGCGATCCGCTGCTGTTGACCACCACTGAGCTGGTGAGGATAGCGCTTTTCAAACCCGGGAAGTTTGACCAGTTCCAGTACTTCCTTAATCGATTGACGAATTTTATCGCCGGGGATTTTGCGCATCTTTAACGGAAAGGCAATATTGTCAGATACAGTCATATGGGGGAAAAGGGCATAGTTTTGAAAAACCATGCCGATGCCGCGATTATTGGGCGCAACCGTTGTAATATCGTCATTTTCAAGCAGGATATCGCCCCTGGAAGGAATCTCAAACCCGGCGATCATATTCAAGGTGGTGGTCTTGCCGGACCCGCTGGGACCCAGCAGCGTGAGGAACTCTCCGTGCTGGATGCTCAAAGAGACGTTATCAACCGCTCTTACATCTCCAAATAATTTGGAGACATTGATAAGCTCAAGCTGATACCCCATTTTGCATCTTTCCTCTCGGTAATGACGGAATTTAAAATATGGAAAAACTATAGCGAAAATGGGTAAAGTAGAATAGAACCGATCTGAATGTAAGGCTTCTGCTTTTTAAAGTCTAAGCCCTGCTCGCGTGCTTGCGTTTAACCGATCAATGCAATCTTTTTTAATACATGATGTGTTTATTCAGGTCAAGATAGGAAAAGAACTAAATTTCAAGACACCCCCCCTTCATTGGACAAAGAGACAGATTCAGAAGTGATCTGCCAAATGAATAAGTCTTGACTTCAATCCGCATCCTATATAGGAAAGAATATCCAAATAAAAAAATGAATCAGCTTCAGCTCAAGCCGTGTTAGAGATAAAGTCGTTGAGCAATATATGAAACAGAATATAAATGTTAACGCTCAATTCATACGCGGAAGGAAGGTCATGATGAAAAAAAATACTTTTATCACAATGCTGGTAGGCCTGTTTACCATCTCCCTTATTCTGATGCCGGCGCATGCCCAGGCAAAGAATATCAAAGTGGGGGTGATTGACTGCTATAGTGGTCCTGCGGCCGTTTTCGGACAAGATGCCCTCAATGGATTTAAACTGGCTTTAAAAGATATAAACGCTCAAGGGGTTCTGGGCAAAAAGATTGAGTTTTACACCCGTGATTCAAAATTTAAGGTGGATCTGGCGCTGAATTTTGCCAAAGAATTGGTATTACGGGAAAATGTGGATATCCTCGTAGGTACCATCAACAGCGGGGCTGCGCTGGCCATATCCCAAGCCGTGGCCAAAAAGGAAAAAGTACCGTTTATCGCCTGGATTGCCAAAAGTGAAAACATCACCGGTAAAAAAGGTCATCGTTATGTATTCTCAGCGGGCGAAAATACCGCCATGGCCGGCAAATCCGGCGGAGTGGCGCTTTCCAGAAAGCCCTATGTCACCTACTGGATTGCCGGCGACGACTATGAATACGGACATGCAATTGCAGATGCGGCCTGGAGAAACCTCAAAGCGCGCAAACCGGAGGTGAAAGTCATCGGCAAATCCTGGTGGAAGGTGGGTGAGCCCGACCTGGTTCCCTACGTCACATCGATCATGGCCGCCAAACCCGATGCGGTGATCTTTGCCACTGGAGGTGCCAGCATGGTCAATATTATGAAAACCATCAAGGCCACCGGCATGGCTGACAAAATGGGGATTTATATTCACAGCGCAACCGATCATGCGGTTTTAAAACCCCAGGGCATGAATGCGCCTGAAGGGGTCATGGGCACCATCGATTATCATTTTTATTATCCGGATTTTTCGACCAACAAGCGCTTTGTAAATCGTTTTAAAGCCGCTTATGGTGCCCCTCCCGGATTCCCGGCTTTTCAGGGTTATATCACCGCCCTTTTCATTGCTGAAGCCTACAAAAAAGCCGGTTCGGTGGATACGGAAAAATTTATTGATGCCATGGAAGGTTTACAGGTTCAGAGCCCGGCGGGCCGGGTCGAAATGCGCGCCTGTGACCATCAGGCCATTTTACCGATGTATTTTGGCTCAACCAAGCTATCGCCCGAGCTGGGTGTTGCTGTTTCCACGGATATCTATACCTTGCGGGGAGCGGAAGTCATGCCGTCCTGCGCAGAAATTATGACCGCCCGCGGTCAATAAAGATCCGTTAACGAAATTTGCCAGTCTGTGAACGTAAACAGGGCCAGTGTCCTGCTTGGTAGCGACTATCTCTGAGCAGGACCTATCCCTGCCAAGCTTTGGCGGGCAATCTGCCCGGATTTGGAATTCTGGAATGATGGGACAAGATAAGAACATCCCAAGACGGAATTAATTCAATTTTTCCACAATAATCCATAATTCCAGTATTCCAGCATTCCCATCTTTAAATACCTTAAATTTAAACTCTGTAACTGTAGGCAGATATTAAAAGCTTAGAGAACGATAAGGACACTTCGCTATGGAAGGCGGCGGGGGAATAACCATTGCGGTTTTGAGCAGTACATTTCTGGTCGGCCTTAGCCGGGCCATGATTTTATTCATCGTGACATCGGGTTTGAGCTTTGTGCTGGGTGTATTGCGGGTTCCGAATGTGGCCCACGGTTCCCTGTATATGATCGGCGCATTCGCTGCCTATAGTATTTCAACCCTGTTCGGCGGTGGCTCACTCGGTTTTTGGCTGGCCCTTATTTTAGCACCCCTGGTGGTCGCGCTCATAAGCCTAATCGCTGAGCGAACGCTGTTCTGCCATCTATACCAGCGTGAGCACCTGATGCTGCTGCTGTTCACCTTTGCCTTGATGCTGATTCTGGGTGATTTAACCAAAATGGTATGGGGCGCCGATTACAGATCGATTATGCCGCCAACCACACTTCAAGGATCCGTATCAATTTTTGGATCCCCGTTTCCTAAGTATAATCTGTTTTTGTTAGTCATCGGCCCAATCGTCGCCGTCGGCCTCTGGCTGTTTTCCACCCGAACCAAAATGGGCAAAATCGCCCGCGCCGCCGCCGTCGATATGGAGATGGTCGGTGCCATCGGCATCAATGTCAGCTGGGTATTTGCGTTTGCTTTCGTGCTGGGCTGTTTGCTGGCCGGTCTGGGCGGTGCCCTGGTTTCGCCGACCATTAGCGTGACCATCGGTATGGATCATAATATCATCATCGAGGCCTTTTTGATCGTTACCATCGGCGGATTGGGCAATATGTGGGGCGCGCTGGTCGGCTCGCTGATATTCGGCATCACCCAATCCTTCGGCGTTTTGTTCTGGCCCCAGTTTGCCATTGTGTTTCCCTATCTTGCGGTGGTCATTATTTTGACCCTGAAACCGACAGGCATGCTGAAATCGGTATGGTAGAAAGGAACTGGCTTTGTTTGGTGAAATGATTCGGCAAAAATCGTTTGGAGCCAGTATGGCTGTCTTTGTGATCCTGCTTTTGGCGCCATCGTTTCTGCCGCGATTTTACATCTATTTTCTGGCCGTCATTTTTGTCACTGCGCTGCTGGCGATGAGTTTGAATTTATGCGTGGGCCATGGGATGCTCTTTCAATTTCACCATGGCGTATTTTATGGCGTCGGTGCGTACACCGCCGGACTGCTATTGGTCAAGACCTCTCTGCCGTGGTGGATTGCCTTTGCAGTCGGACCTCTGGCGGCGGCTGTGGCAGGATTGCTCATCGGCATGTTCTGTATCCGTCTGAACAGGCTCTATTTTGGTATGCTGCAGATCTCATTGGGATCTTTGATCTGGGCCATCGCATTTCGCTGGTATGCCCTCACCGGCGGTGATGACGGGATTCACGGCATCCCCATCCCTGATTTTATCGCCTCGACCAGCAGTTCTTATTACTTTGTTTTAATTGTTCTGGGAATTTGTTTGGTCCTGATGTATTTGATTTTAAAATCACCTTTCGGATCCACCCTGCAGGCCATCCGCGACAACCCGGAGCGCTGTGCCGCCGTGGGTATCCATGTACGTCGTCACCAGCTCAAAGCCATTGTCATCGCCACATTCTTTGGCGGCGTGGCCGGCGTGCTCTTTGTTATTGTGGAAGGATCGATCTTCCCGGATCTGCTGTTTTGGACGCTGTCACTCGAAATATTTATCATGTGTCTGCTGGGCGGGTGGTTTACCTTTGCCGGCCCTATTTTAGGCGCCGCCATCATTGTATCCCTGCGTACCTTCGTGGGGACCTACACTGAATACTGGACGCTGATTCTGGGGGTCATTTTAATTTTTCTTATTTTTTTCATACCCGAAGGCATCATGGGTTACAACTACAGGCAGCTTTTTCGTTCCCGGACCCAATATGCCGGCGAGAGCCAGACGGAGTAAATGAATGCTTCGTGTTGAGGATTTGCATAAATCATTTGATGATTTCAAAGCCGTAAACGCTGCGCATTTAGAGGTGGAAAAGGGACAACTGGTGGCGGTGATTGGGCCCAACGGAGCCGGAAAAACCACATTGTTCAATCTCATAACCGGCCAGTTACAGCCTGATAACGGCAAGATTTTGTTAAACGATGAAGATATCAGCAAGTTGCCACCCCATGTCATCTGCCGTAAGGGTGTCGCCCGCTCATTTCAGATTGCCAATGTTTTTCCGCGGCTCTCCGTCTTTCGCAATGTGCAGGTCTCGGTTCTTTCCCAGCAGAAGCTCAGCAACAAATTGTTCCATCCAGCAGCCCAACTGGCCGTGGAAGAAACAAACCGAATTCTGGAACGTGTAGGTCTTGCGGATAAAAAATTGGATATAGCCGGTTCACTGTCCCATGGAGACAAACGGATTCTTGAGGTGGCCATCGCCCTGGGAAATAAGCCGGAATTGCTGATTTTAGACGAGCCCACCGCCGGCATGTCTCCGGAAGAAACCACCACCACCATGGCGCTGATAAAGCGTTTGGCTGAAGAGCAGGGGCTGACGATTTTATTTTGTGAGCATGACATGGAGGTGGTCTTTGGTACGGCGCAAAGCATCATGGTCATGCAACAGGGCCGCACGATCGTTCAGGGTGACCCGAAATCTGTACGCCAGAATGCTGAAGTCCAGCAAGCTTACCTGGGAGATGAATGATGCTCGCGGTTGAAGGAATTCACACCTACTACGGCTTGAGCCACATTCTTTTCGATGTGTCCCTGGAGGTTAAAAAGGGGCAGGTCGTCTGCCTGCTGGGACGCAACGGCGCCGGCAAAACCACCACATTTAGAAGCATCATGGGATTGAACCCCCCGGCCCAGGGTCGAATCCGGTTTAATGATGCGGATGTAACCGGCACCCCGCCATTTAAACTGGTCCGTCAGGGCATGGGCTGGGTGCCGGATGACCGCCGCATCTTTGCCGACCTGACCGTCGGTGAGAATCTGGAAATTGCCGAACGCGCGAGCGCCGCGGGCGAACAATGGAGCAAACAAAAAGTC
>JASFIX010000232.1:0-6521 GCA_050122435.1 Desulfobacterales bacterium | reverse complement strand
CTTTGAAGGCGGCGGTCTCAAATACGGCATGCGGGCTGAAAAAGGCGCTATTGAAGATTTTTCAATCGACCCGCTAACCTATGAGCCCATGATTATCACCATCGGTCACGTTCGGCCGAAAGGCATCTGCGGGTCCGGATTAATCACCATGGTGGCAACCCTGTTTGAAATGGGCATCATCGATAATCTGGGCAAATTCAACCGCGATTTGAAAACGCCCCGCATCCGGCAGAAAGACGGTGTCTATGAATATGTTCTGGCGTGGAAGGATGAAACTCAGATAGACCGCGCAGTCACCCTGACAGAAATCGATATTGAAAACCTCATCCGGGCCAAAGGTGCGATTTACAGCGGGTGTATGACGCTGCTGACAGAAGTCGGGATGAATATCCAGGATATCGAGCATATTATACTCGCAGGCGGGTTCGGCAGTTACGTGGATTTGGAAAAGGCCATGGTCATCGGGCTACTGCCTGAAATAGATCCGGATAAGGTGACCTTTATCGGCAACGGGTCGCTGATGGGTGCCCGTATGAGCAGTCTGACCAACCGGATTCGCAAGGATGTGGTTGAAGTGACCAAAAAGATGACCAACTTTGAATTATCCGACACCACATCGTATATGGATAATTATATCGCGGCTCTATTTTTACCCCATACCGACATTAATCAATTCCCAAAATTGAAGGCCCGACTGGAAGCCTATAAGAAAAACTAGTCGCGATCTTAAAAAGCTTATGTCTGTTAACCGTCAAAGGTTTTTGTAAAATGGGATTTGCTAGTTTATCGGGTAGTTGAGCCCGTTAACCCGTTTAGCCCGTTAGCCCGAAAAAAAATAAAAATCAGACATTTTTCCCTTTTTAACCGGCTCAACGGGCTAAACGGGCTCAACCGGGCAACCTGGAAACATAACCGGGACCCATCCAACGGATTTTTCCAGAGAAATCCCCTTAGAATGAATCGCATTTAATTAGAAATTTTGATTTAGTCTGGCTATGCTCTTGACAAAGCTATCCACTCCATATAAATAGCAATATTCTGCATTTAGCGCTTTGGAAGGCGACCTTTTTGATGCGGGGCGGTAACCCTCTCGATTCAATTCTAAAAATGAATTTCCTGATATTTTTTGCCGCACCGACTCCGAAAAAGATATTAAATCTACGATTAAAGTTTGTAGATTCAATGAAAAAAATAATGAAAGGGGGGCTGACAGTAAAACAGTAAATGGGGCGGCCGGCAAGTTGGCCCCATGGTATGAATTCGCTATCTTAGCGTGTATCATTTTGTACTTCAATCAATTCAATCGCTCAAGGAAAATTGTACTTCAATCAATTCAATCGCTCAAGGAAAATGGAAAAAGAATAAGGAGGTAACATTGGGTTTCGAATTTGCTAAAGAAACGTATTCCGGCGGAATAAAGGAAATTACGCTGGGCCAGGGAGACAAGGCCGTAACAGTCGGCGGAGAGAGCTGCTATCCGTTTTACAATTTTGAAGGTGAGATGCCCCATAAACCCAAAGTTGCCATGGAGATCTGGGACATGGAACCGGAGGAATGGCCGGAAGCGGCTTTAAGCCCGTTTAAGGATGTGATCTCGGATCCGGCAGCCTGGGCTAAAAAATGCGTCGATGAATACGGGGCCGACATGATCGTTCTGCAGTTAAAGAGCACCGATCCCAACGGAAATGACGCCAGCGCTGATGACGCCGCCGCCACCGTGAAAAAAGTCCTCGAAGCCATTGATGTGCCCTTGATTATCTGGGGTACGGCCAGCGTGGAAAAAGATGAGGAAGTGTTGAAAAAAATTGCCGAGGAATGCCAGGGTAAAAACCTGATCCTGGGTCCGGTGGAGGATAAAAATCACAAAGGCATCGGTGCGGCAGCCATGGGTTTCGGGCATACGGTGATTGCTTCATCGCCTATCGACGTTAACCTGGCCAAACAGTGCAATATCTTACTCGAAAATCTGGGGGTGCCGATGGAAAAAATGATCATCGATCCGACCACCGGTGGTTTGGGATATGGTCTGGAATATTCCTACTCGGTGATGGAGCGCATCCGCATGGCAGCCCTGGCCCAGGGGGACGACAAGCTGCAACTGCCCCTGATTAACAATCTCGGGAATGAGGTTTGGAAATGCAAAGAGGCCAAGCAGCCCGTCGATGAAGCACCTACCCTCGGCGATCCTGAGAAACGCGGCATTTTGATGGAAGCGGTCGGCGCCGTTGCCTATCTGATGTCGGGCTCCGATGTGCTGATTATGCGCCATCCCGAATCGATTCGACTGGTCAAATCTTATATCGACCTGGTTTATGATGGCGGTGCGGCTGCGGATGTCGCTGCAATCCAAAAGCAATTGGATGCGGTCGATGTTGATTTGCTGGCGCTGTCTCCTGAGCCGGATTTGACTATCGAAGAAGAAAAGAAGGCGGCACCGGCCAAGAAAGCGGCGCCAGCCAAACCGGAAAAGAAAGCGGCACCGGCTCCTGAACCGGAGAAGAAGGCAGCGGCCCCTGCTGAACCCGCCCCGGCTGAAGCGCCGAAAGCTGAAGCTGCACCCGAAGCGGATGCTGCAGCACAAGCCGAGGCTGATGCCAAAGCCAAAGCTGAAGCCGAGGCCAAAGCCAAAGCCGACGCCGAAGCGCAGGCCAAAGCGGCCGAAGAGGCCAAAGCCAAAGCTGAAGCCGAAGCCAAAGCCAAAGCCGAAGCTGAAGCCAAGGCCAAAGCCGAAGCCGAGGCTCAAAAAGCCGCTGAGGAAAAAGCCAAAATCGACGCTGAGCTCGATGAAATCAGACAGAAACGGGCCCAAGAGCGTGCCGATCTGGTTGCCAAACGTGCGGCTGCTGAAGAGGAAGCGGTGAAAAAGACACCTGCGGCCGTTCAGAAATCAATGGTTGAAAAGATGATCGATAATCTGGACTGGATTCATAAACGCTAACGTTAACAGACCGTCAACGGCTTTTTTTATGATCTTGCGACGGTCAAATAAAATAAATAGTGGGGAGGAACCACATATGCCAGAAACAATTGAAAAGAAACAAGCGAAGCCTGAAAAGGCAAAAAAAGTCGCCGATCCGGTAGCGGCCAGTGTTGATGCCGCCAGCCAACAGATGATCCGGCGCGCTCAGGAGCTGGGCGTAGAGACCATTTTTGATCGTGCGGTCACGATGAAGGCCTGTAACATTGGTATTCAGGGCACCTGTTGTAAAAACTGCGCCATGGGCCCCTGTCGCCTGCCGCTTCCCAAAGCCGGGATCGAAGGTGAAGACGAGCGCAAGGGACTCTGCGGAGCGACGGCCAACACCATCGCGGCCCGCAATTTTGCGCGCATGGTGGCTGCCGGTTGTGCGGCTCACTCGGATCACGGGCGTAACGTTGCTGAAGTATTCCTGTCGGTTGCCAACAAAGAAACCGGCGATTACAAAATTAAAGATCCCAACAAACTATTGTCAATCGCACCGCATTTCGGTGTCGACACCAAAGTTGAGGTCGATGGCGAAGAAGTCGACCGCAATATGGATGAAATTGCCCTCGAAGTGGCCCAAAAAGCCATGGCCGAATGGGGCAAACCCGAAGGCGAACTGGATTATCTCAAACGCGCACCCCAGCCCCTTTATGAAAGATGGCAGAAGCTGGGCGTGTTGCCGCGCAACATCGACCGGGAGGTCGTAGAAATCATGCATCGCACCCATATGGGCGTGGATCAGGATTACAAAAACATCGTCAAACAATGCACCCGTGCTGCACTGGCCGATGGTTGGGGTGGTTCGATGATGGCCACCGACTTACAGGATGTCATGTTTGGTACGCCGTTTCCGCTTCAGACCGAAGCCAATCTCGGCATCATGAAAGAAGACCAGGTCAACATCATTATTCACGGGCATGAACCGGTTCTATCCGAGATGATTGTGGCTGCGGCCCAGTCAAAGGAAATGGTGGACTACGCCAAAACCAAAGGGGCCAAGGGCATTCAACTGGGCGGTATTTGCTGCACCGGCAACGAAATCCTGCAGCGCCACGGCGTACCGCCGGCCGGTACCTTCCTGCAACAGGAATTGGCCATCGTCACCGGCGCGTGCGATGCCATGGTGGTTGATGTTCAGTGTGTTTTTCAGAACCTGGCCAACGTGGCCAAATGTTTCCATACCAAATTGATCACCACCCACCCGATTGCGCGCATGGAACAGGACAATGTCACCCATATCGAATTTGACGAGCACCATGCCATGGAAGACGCCAAAAAAATCGTCAAAATGGCCATCGACAATTTCGAGAACCGTGGCGCCGATGTGATGATTCCCAGCCAGAAGGCCGCTCAGATTGCGGGTTTCGGTGTGGAGTCGATTCAATATCATCTGGGGGGCACCTTCCGCGGTTCTTACTACACCCTGAATGATAACATTATCAACGGCCGCATCCGGGGCGTTGCCGGTGTGGTGGGCTGTAACAACGCCCGCAACCGTCACAACGAAGCCCATCTGACGCTGGTTAAGGAATTGATCAAAAATGACGTGATCGTCCTGACCACCGGTTGTAATGGAATCGCCTGTGCGATGGAAGGCTTGCTGACACCTGGAGCCGCGCACGTTTACTGTGGGCCGGGTTTGGCCGAAGTTTGCGAGACCGTGGGTATCCCGCCGGTGCTGCACCTGGGTTCCTGTGTGGATAACAGCCGGATTCTGCTGGCGGCCACCGAGGTGGTTAAAGCCGGCGGCCTGGGCAATGACATCCAGGATCTGCCGGCAGCCGGGGCCGCTCCCGAATGGATGAGCGAAAAGGCCATCAGCATCGGCCATTATTTTGTGACCTCCGGTGTGTACACCCTGTTTGGGGTGAACCTGCCGGTAACGGGCGCGCCGGTCTTCCAGCAGTATCTGTTCGAAGAACTGGAAAAAATATACGGCGGCAAGTGGGATCTTGCGGCCGATCCGTTCGAAATGGCCAAAAAGATGATTGCCCATATCGACAAGAAGCGTGCAGCGCTGGGTATCGACAAAGCGCGCGAGCGCGTCCTGATGGATATGGCTGATCGTCAAAAGCTTGAAGCCTAAAATAATAAAATAAAAATCCTCAGAGAAGGAGGAAACTGTATGTCTAGGTTAGTTGCATTTGCCGCTATTCAAGGTGGCTACAACATTGTGTCGCAGGTTGAAGGCGAATATCAAAAAGCTCTGGATACCTTCAACGCAGATACCAAGGTGGGATTTCCCAACACCGCCTACTATCTGCCGGTGATTTATTCGTTGTTGGGAATTAAAGTTGAAACGCTGGAAGATATGCAACAGGTGCTGGATGTGTGCCGCAAGCTTCTGCCGCCCCACATCAAAGGCATGAACCATTTGCCCTATCTGGGGCCGCTGCTGGATGCCGGCATGGCCACGCTCTTTTCGTTTGAGATCCGGGAAGCATTGCGCTACCTGCATGAGCCGGATTTTTATCTGCATTCCGAAGATATCGACGAAGACGCCGGAAAGATCTGGCTGGGAGCCGCCGATGATACTGTTTTTCGTAAACGCGGTGTCGAGTTTGTGGACGGTTCCGCACCGGGCTTTGCTGCCATTGTAGGGGCTGCACCGGATCCTGAAATCGCCAAAATGATTGTCGAGGAATACCAGAGACGCAGTCTTTACATTTTTCTGGCCGCCGGCCACAACAACACCTCTGTGGCCCAGCAGCTTCTCGAGGCCGGGGTTCAGATCGGCTGGAATACCCGTATTGTGCCTTTCGGGCCTTACATTTCTTCGGCTATATTCGCTCTGGGGTTTGCCAACCGGGCAGCGATGGCCTTCGGCAATGTTCAGCCGGGTGATTACAATCATATGCTGCATTACAACAAAGACCGCATCTTTGCATTTGTGAATGCCCTGGGCGAGGTCGGAACCGATTGGGCCGGCGCCGCCGCAGGCTGTGTCAACTGGGGTTTCCCGACCCTGGCCGATACGGACATCCCCGAGATTCTGCCGACCGGTATCTGTACCTACGAGCATGTGGTAGCCAATGTACCCCATGAGGAAATGGTGCAAAAATCCGTTGAAGTCCGCGGGTTGAAGGTGTCGGTATCCTCGATCGAGATACCCTGTTCCTTCGGACCGGCCTATGAGGGCGAGCGCGTGCGCGGTGCTGATCTTTATGCCCAGATGGGCGGCGGCAAAACCCAGTGTACCGAGCTGGTCAAGATGGCCGAGATGAATGAAATCGATGACGGAAAGGTCGATGTTGTCGGTCCGGAAATTACCGAGACCAAAGAAGGCGAAACCATGCCGCTGGGAATTTATGTTCAGATTGCCGGCCGCGAATTTCAGCCTGATTTTGAACCGATCATCGAGCGTCAGATCCATCATCTGATTAACTACATTCAGGGCATCATGCATATCGGCCAGCGCGATATTTCCTGGATCCGGGTCAGCAAAGCGGCCATTGAAAAAGGATTTACCTTAAAAGATATCGGCACGGTGCTGCACGCCAAATTCCACCAGGATTTTCAGAAGATCGTCGACAAGGTTCAGATCACCCTTTATACC
>JASFIX010000231.1:0-6563 GCA_050122435.1 Desulfobacterales bacterium | reverse complement strand
CAAACGCCTATTCAAGCATTATGAACGTTCGCTCTTGATTCAGACACCCATCATGCCCCTTGAAGAGATGAAACAAAATTCAACAGCTTTTAATGAGCTATTCGGTCTGCGCACCGAAGTTTGCAAAGGAAACCTGAGCATTCTCAACAAGACCTGGGATGCAGCCAAAAATCACCTAAAATCCAAAGCGGATTAAGGGCAGGGGGGGCAATTTGAAATGGCCTTCGGACTAAATGGAGTAATCGGTTGTACATTCTTTTAGATTTTCAATTGTTTGCGCCTCATTTATCCCCCATCCGATAAACACCAGCCGTGTTTCAGGTTCACCATCCCAGGTCGTCCACTCGCTTTTGCCGCCGACAAAGTTAAACATGGCAACACGGTCTGCAAATCGGACCGGCCCTTTTATACGAAATAATTCCCACGGCAAATGGTGGACAAATTGTTTAAAGCATGCCTCATCAAAGATTTTTGAGCTCTGAAAAGAAAATGTCTCATAATGGGTGTCTCCTGCTGGGTGGCTGGCATTTTCCAGGATTGAAGGCCGAGGGCCGGGTGAATCCAAAATGGAGTTAGAGGCCGCCCGGAAAAATTGGACGGGCTTTAAATCATCGGCCTTGGCTGTATCCACTGTCCAGATGGTTTCAGGATCAATGGCACAGTGAATACTGGGCACCACCTGGCAGTATGGTATGATGTTATGGATCTCGTCAAGAAACTGCGGGATTTGTTCCGCTGGTATTAAGTCGATTTTATTCAGCAGAATTAAATCAGCCATTTCAAGCTGATTGAAAAAAAGCTGGCCGAATACTTCGCGTGCCCGCCAAACATCTGTCTCCAGCACCGTAATAATCTTTTTAAGTTCCATATGCTGGCCGAGTTCCGGGTTCTGCAGGACCGTTGTGATCGATTTGGGGTCTGCTACCCCTGAAGCTTCTATAATAATGCGGCGGGGTTTGAATCGTTTCCATATTCGCGTCAGCGATCGATGCAAGTCAGCGGTCAGCGTACAGCAAATACAGCCGCTGGTCAATTCAATGACATCAGACCCGGAATCTTTTAGCAGGTCGCCGTCGATGCCGACTTTTCCGAACTCATTTACCAAAACCACCGTATCTGACAGGTCTGATTCCCAGGACAGGATCTGTTTCAGCAAAGTGGTTTTACCGGAACCTAAAAATCCTGATAAAAGGATAATATCCGCCTTTTCTTTAGCTTGATTTTGGGCCGGGGCCACCATTTTCTTTTCCTAAATTTTTGAATATGCCAAGTCTTTATTAGAAGAATAAGCTCCCGTATATAATCTCGAGAAATATAATTTGGCGTTCGATATATGTCAAATGATCAACAACCACCTTTTTAATTGACGAAAGTCGCCGTATCGTTTACCTTAATAATTTTTGGAAAAGCATAGCATTTGGGGCTATTTATATTTTGCGATTTTTTATTCATTTTAGCGATGACAAAACCATTCGGTGTTGTTGAGGAGGGCAGAATGTTTCAACTGGGTACAGAACAAAAAGTATGTGAGGTCGGAGGTGTGAAGTTCGGCGGGCAGCCGGGAGAATATCCCTGCGTATGTGTAAGTTCCATTTTTCAGAAAGGCGATCGGGTATTCAAAGGTAAACGCAAGGAAGGTTTTGACGAAAAGCGTGCCGAAAACTTGCTCAAAACCCAGGAACGGCTATCGGAGGAGACCGGCGTTCCCGGAATGGCAGACATCGTTGCCAACACCGGCAAGGAATTTAAGCAGTTTATTGATTTTGTGGCCTCCGCGAGCAGCATGCCTTTTTGTATCGATGCCTGGGTGATGAAGCCCAAGCTGGAAGGCGCGGCCTATTGTGCGGAAAAGGGCTTGCTGGACCGTATGTTTTACAACAGCCTGACGATCTGGGAAAAGGATCTGGAAACCGAGATTCGTGAAATATCACAGATAGGTGTAAAACATGTGCTCCTGGTGGCCTTTGACCAGGAAGACCAGATGCCCAGTGGTCGCATTACCGGTACCCAGAAACTGCTGGATGCCATTGAAAAAGTAGGGGCTGAATTTGAAAGCATTTTTGTCGATACCTCTGTAATGAACGGTCCGGCAACGGCATTCTGTGGGGTTGCCAACAAGATGATTAAGGAGAAATGGGGATTCCCCACAGCCAGTGCACCCAGCAACGGATCTTATATGGATTTGCAGCGTTTCAAGGACCTTTGGGATTTTAAAGGCTGGTCGGCAACCGATGCGGCGCTGGAAGCCATTGCGGCTTTCCATTACCACGACATGATTTTTTCCGGCCCTATGGCCGGTGCCACCCGGATTCTGCCGGCCGTGGCCGAAGCCGAGGCCTATCTGGCGACGGCGGCCTTTGCCGAGACCAAGCAGCTGCCGAAGGATCCGAATCATCCGCTGTTAAAGCTGTTTCCGGACTTTGTAGACCAGCTTAAAACCCTGTAATCGTTTGGGTAAGTGAAAAAAAAACAAATTCAAAGATCAGAAAGGAGTAATATATGTCCGAACTAACGCCCAAAGAACGAGTGATGAACCTTTTTCGCCGTGAACCCGTGGATACCATGCCGTGTTTCAGCGGTATGGGCATGGTCACCATTCAGGCCATCAACGAGATGGGTATCCGATTTGCACAGGTTCACACATCGGCTGAAAACCTGGCGCATTCAGCCATGACAACAGCTGAGCTCTTCGGATTTGATGCTGTGATCATCCCCTATGATATGTGCACGATTCCTGAGGCTTTGGGTCGGGGCATCAGTCTCTATGAAGACTCGGAAGACATTCTTTATCCGACGGTGCCGAGCAAATGGAAAAGTTTTGATGAGGTCGATATTCCCGATGACTTCCTCAGCAAGGGGCGAATGCCACTGGTAGACGAAGCCATGGGAATTTTAAAATCTCATAATGGTGGTAATCTTGCACTTGGCGGATGGGTGCTGGGGCCGTTTACTATGGCCGGTCAGCTGATTGAATTGGACCTTTTGCTGAAGGGAGTGCGCAAGGACAAAGAACGCGTTGATACATTTCTTTCCCAAATGACCGATCTGGTCATCAAGGCGGCGCAGCATTACGAAACAGTGGGGGTGGATTTTATGAACATCCGCGAAATGGGCACCGGCTCAGATCTTCTCTCACCCAAGGTATGGAAGACCCTTATCCAGCCGAATCTCGAAAAGATTTTCGCTGCTGTTCAGATCCCAACTGTCAATCACATCTGCGGATCCACCGATTTGATCATTGAGATGATGAATGAATGCGGGGCCGATGCCATAAGCGTTGATCAAAAGAACAACGTGGTTGAATCGCGTAAAAAACTGGGAGATGATGTCCTGTTGTTCGGCAATTTTGATCCTTACGGCACGCTGGTGACCGGAGATGTCTCTGAAGTCGAGCCGGTAATAAAAAAATGTATCGACGACGGCATTGATGCGGTATGGCCGGGCTGTGATCTTTGGCCGGATGTAAAGAGGGAAAATGTAGAGGCATACGTGCAAACCGTACGCAAATATGGTAAAAAACCCTCCCCGGCGGTTGGAAGAATCGGATAAAAATTATTTTTGCAGTTTAAAAAAAAACATATATCAAAGCATTTAATAACGAAGGAGGATTAAATATGGGTGCTGTTAAAAAAGAAGAAATTCTTAAGAAGCTGGCTGAATGTGTAGTGGAGTTTGACGAGGATGGGGCAGCCGAGTGGGCCCAAAAAGCCCTTGATGAAGGCATGGATGCATTTGAAGCGATTATGGATGGTCTGGCGGTAGGCATGGAAACCGTCGGAGATCTGTACGATCAACAGGAGTATTTTGTTCCTGAACTGCTGATGAGTGGCGATGCCCTATATGCGGGATTGGACATTCTCAAGCCGCATATTAAAAAGTCGGAAATAAAGAATCTAGGTCAGGTCGTCATCGGCACCGTGCAGGGGGATGTCCATGACATCGGGAAAAATATTATCAAGCTGATGTTTGAAGTCGGCGGGTTTGATGTCCATGACCTGGGACGCGATGTCCCGCTGGAAAAATTTGTCGAAGAACAGCTGCGAACCGATGCGGAAATTGTGGCGATGTCGGCAATGATGACCACCACCATGGTCGGGATGAAAAAGGTCATTGAGATGATTAAGGAAAAAAATCCCAACGTGGCGATCATGTTAGGGGGCGCGCCCGTAACTCAGGATGTGGCAGATCTTTGGGGTGCAGACGGATATGCTGAAAAGGCCGGCAATGCGGTGCAGGAGGCCATTAAAATGATCGGCCAGTTAAGAAAATTGCAGGAGAAGGGTTAGGTGAAAAGCGATTTTAAAAATCCAATCGTCAGGCGCGAGTGAGCTGAAAAAGGAGGAAAAGAACGCATGGAAGACAATAAGGCCAAAGTAATTTTTCAACCCTCCGGCCGCAGAGGCATGGTCCCGAAAGGGATTTCTCTGATAGAGGCTTCACGTCTGCTGGGGGCGGATATAGAAGCCTTGTGCGGTGAAAAAAAGGTATGTGGTAAGTGCAAGGTTCGAATTGAGGAAGGATTCTTCGAAAAATACGGCATTGAATCCAAAAGGTCACATGTCAGCCCCTGGCAGCAAAAAGAGGAGGAGAAATTCGTCAATGCGGCGGACAGGGAGGCCGGTTACCGGCTGGGCTGTGTCGCCCAGATAGAAGGAGATCTGCTGGTCTTTGTGCCGGAAGAATCCCGCGCCGGCAAACAGATTGTCAGCAAGGCGGCGCGAGATATTCAGATCGAGCATAATCCTGCCGTAAAATTGTATACCGTCGAAGTCGAAAAGCCCAGTTTTGAGGACCCCACCGGCGATTGGGAGCGTATTTGCGGTGAGCTGAAAAAGCGGCACGGCCTGGATAACCTTACCATCGATCTATACGCCTTGAGGCAATTGCCAACGGCTTTGCGCAAAGGCGACTGGAAGATTACCGTCAGTGTCTGGATGGGTAAAGAGGTCATCCGGGTGCGGCCCGGAGAAAAGGATGCCCATTACGGCCTGGCGATCGATATTGGAACCACCACAGTGGCGGCTTATTTTTGTAATCTTTCTACGATGGAGGTTATCGATACGGTCTCGCTTATGAATCCGCAGTGCAAATACGGCGAGGATGTGATGAGCCGCATCACCTATCACATGATGAACAAAGATGGGCTTGAACGGATGAGCAATGATATCGTTGAAGGGCTCAACTGGCTGATCGATAAAGCCATAGAAGGCACGCACCCACCGAAAGAAAAGGTGAAAAAGAAAAAAGGTGAAAAAGGCGATGAAGAATGGGTGGAAGTGCCGGAGGAAGGCAAAACGTATCTGCGTCTTGCCCGGGAAGACATTGAGGACATCACCTTGGGCGGCAACACGGCCATGCATCATATCCTGCTTCAGCTCGACCCGGAACATGTGGGGCTTGCGCCTTTCCCGCCGGTCATCCATCACAGCCTGGACATCAAGGCACGCGACCTGGGCCTCAAGATCAATCCCGCTTCCTATGTATTTGTCCTTCCGAACGAGGCCGGGTTTGTCGGTGCGGATAATGTGGGCGTCTTGATTGCCGAGGAGCCGCACAAGCAAGATGAAATTCAGCTGATTATCGATATTGGAACCAATGGTGAATTGGTCTTGGGCAATAAGGAAAAATTGATATCGTCATCGTGCGCCACGGGCCCGGCATTTGAAGGCGCGCAACTCGCTTTTGGTATGCGGGCCGCCCCCGGGGCGATAGAACGGGTTCTAATCGATCCGGAGACGCACGATGTGGATTACAAAGTCATTGGCAAAGATGCCTGGCGCAAATACTCGGATCCCAAAGAAATGCAGGCCAAAGGAATCTGCGGCTCCGGGATCCTGGATTTATTGGCTGAACTTTACAAAGCCGGCATCATCAACAAAAGCGGCGCCTTCAACAAGACAGGCCAAAAATCAGATCGTTTCCGTAAAAACCCTGATACCGGGCGGCCGGAGTTCGTACTTGCCTGGGCCGAGGAGACCAGTATCAACAAAGACATTGTTGTTACCCAGAAAGATGTCCGCCAGATCCAGCTGGCCAAGGGGGCGCTCTACGCAGGCTGCAAGTTGATGGTGAAGCGTATGGGGCTGGGAGAAGCGGATACCGTAAAAATTGCCGGCGCTTTCGGCACTCATGTTGATCGCGAAAAAGCGTTGATCATGGGGCTGTTTCCGGACTGCGCGATCGAAAAAATCCAGAGCATCGGCAATGCGGCCGGTGATGGCTGCCGTGCGGCCCTGTTAAATGTGGAAAAGCGTAAGGAGGCCGACTGGTACTCACGAAATGTGGAATACATCGAACTGACGGTGGAAGAAACCTTCCAGCAGGATTTCATGGAAGCCATGCAGCTGCCGCACATGACAGATGAATTTCCGCACCTCGAGGGCCTTGTTCCCGAAGAAATTTTAAAACAGTAGGAGACGATCCATGGCCAAGCAATTGCTAATCGATGCCTACCGGGGGAAGATGACGCCATCACCTCCCTGGGTACCCTATTCGGGTGTTCACAGCGCCTTTTTGATCGATCAACCTGCTGATAAATTTTTGCAGGATCCCGAGATCATGGC
>JASFIX010000230.1:0-6568 GCA_050122435.1 Desulfobacterales bacterium | reverse complement strand
CTTTGCCCTTGGCATGATAAAGCTTTTTGGTGACCTCATTATATTGATGGTGGCAGCTTTCACATTTTTCCTTTTGCGCTTTGGAGTGCCGATAATGTAAAGATCGGTCCATGCCGATTGGCTGCCATATGGATAAAAGGTCCGGTCTGTCCTTATGGCACTCACCACAAACCACCGGACCGCTTTTTTGTCCTGCGTTAGCCGTTTCTTTGTGGCAGGCAACACAGTTGACATGGTAAATTTCCATTACTTCCTGTTTGGCGGTATTCTTTAGCCGCTTATATTTGGGGACCAGGCGATTGTTCTCAACCAGATGACAGGTGGTGCAGTCTTTGTTTTCTTTTGCCAGCGCTTCAGTGTGCTTCTGGTGGAGAAATGTCACCGGCGGCCGTTCCAGCTTACCGAAAGCCTTCATGGAATCGATGCGAATGATGTCTGCCCGTTTTTGAGTCGCAGATTCAGATGGCCCTTTGGCTCCGTAATTACCGGTACAGGTCAGGCTGATAACAACTGCAAAGACAATGAATATGATTCCAATCCAGCTTTGACGTGCGCTACCTTTTCTCATTTCTTGAATCCTCATTCAGAATGGCAATTTTGATTTTAAACCCTTTTGGCGCTTGCACCTGCCTTTTTTCTTTCCCTTTCGATTAAATCATGAATGGTTGTCTGATCATAAATTTTAAACATCGCTTCATTTACCTGATTCCACATGGCAGCAAATGCACATTCTCCGTTAAATGGGCAATCATGCTTTGAAATACAGGCAACACAATCCATCGGTTTGGCGGCTCCTTGCATAAATCTCAAAATATCGCCCACCGTAATGTCTCTAGGGGAGCACTTGAGAAAATAGCCTCCATAAAAGCCACGTTTGGATTCCACCCAGCCGGTTCCTTTCAACTGGCTGAGGATTACCTCTAAGAAGCGTAAGGGGATTGCTTGAGCATGCGCGATTTCAGAGATTTTTGTAGGACCTTTTCCCTGGTGCTTCGCAAGCTCAAAAATGGCCCGCAGGGCATATTGATTTCTTTTGGGTACAATTGCCATAAATCTTCATTCCTGGGGCATCGGGTTAGGATCTTTCTTGACTTTCAAAGTCAAGAAGTTTCTTGACTCTGACAGTCAAGAAAGATGTAAACATAGCCAAGAAAACTACCAAAGTCAATGGTTTTTTTACCAAAAAATTTTGCTTTTTTAATAATAAAATTAGAACTTTATGGTATATTCCTACATAGTAGGATATGAAATGTTACACCGTAGTATAGGGGAAAATTGGCACCAGGAGCCAGAAGTCAAAGGGCAGAAACAGCATGCAGTTGGTTGATCTCTCGTTAAGCTCGCTGTTTCCTGTCATCTGTTCTCTGTCTTTTGTCCTCTGAACCTGGCACCCGAGGCCGATTGCCAAAAAAAAGCAGGGCCAATTTTGGCCCCGCCTTATTAAGATTGTATCAAGAATGAATTATGAAAACGGATGCCCGGCAGGCACCCGTTTCCAGAAGCTAATGAATGACCACCTCATGTGCGCCGTCCATGGGATCTTTAAACGGTATCGTGACTTTAAGAACCCCATTTTCATATTTGGCGGATGCCTCTTTGGCATCTACCGGACAACAGAAAGCTGCTGTGGTAACGTAGTCATAATCCTCACGGGGAGCGTTGAGACTGAAGCTATCATCGAGCATCTTCAGATTGATATCTTCTTTTTTAACCCCCGGTATGCAAATTTCCAAGTTTAACAGCTTGCGGTCATCATCCACATATGAACACACGTCTGCGGCCATCTTAAATTTTTCTTCTGCCATAACAATCACCTCCCTTGAATCACCGCAGAAACGATTAACGTCTCTAAGATTCTAATTAAGGCACAGCCCTTACCTTTCAGTCCAAGATAAGGTCGCCAACTTATAAAATATGGTAATGCACAACAGATCAAAAGCAAGCGCCGGATAAAACACCTAAAGGAGAAGCCAGGATAATAGAATCGATCATGATTTTTTCAGATAAAGACGATTGACCCAAAAGAAAATAAGTCTTAAAATCTCTAAGATTTTACTTCTTCTCTCAAAAAAAATATGAATGCGGGAAAGGATAAAGTTAAACCATGAATATCGCCGTGCCCAAAGAAGTTCATCCCGGCGAAACCCGTGTGGCGCTCATCCCTGAACATGTTGCCAAACTGGTGGAAATGGGAGCGCACATTGCAGTGGAAACCGGAATCGGACAGAAGCTGAGCTTCTCTGATGGAGACTATGCCAAAGCGGGAGCCTCTTTGGAGGCAGACCGAAGCAATTTGCTTCAGACCGCAGATATGGTGCTGCGCATCCGCAAACCAGCGATGGAAGAAATCGCCTTGCTGAAAGAAGAAAGCGTCTATGTCAGTCTACTGGATCCGTTTAGCGAACCCGAGCTTATGGAGACATTGATGAGCAAGCGCATCACTGCCATCAGCATGGAGATGATTCCGCGTATTACCCGGGCACAGAAAATGGATGTATTAAGCTCACAGGCAAATTTAGCCGGTTATGCGGCGGTAATTATCGCTGCCGAACGTCTGGATAAAATATTTCCGATGATGATGACGCCAGCTGGGACCATTGCGCCGGCCAAGGTATTTGTCATCGGTGTCGGCATTGCGGGTTTACAGGCAATTGCAACAGCAAAACGTCTGGGGGCACGGGTGGATGCTTTTGACACCCGACCGGTGGTTGAGGAGCAGGTAAAATCATTGGGCGCACGCTTTGTGAAGATCGATTTGGGTGAAACCGGACAGACCAAAGACGGTTATGCCAAAGCCCTCACAGACGAGCAATTGCAGAAACAGCGTGAAGGCATGGCCAAAGTTTGTGCGGCCGCAGACGTCGTGATCACAACCGCTCAGGTATTTGGCAGAAAAGCGCCGTTGATTGTCACTGAAGAGATGGTTGCGGGGATGACAAAAGGATCGGTGCTGGTTGACCTGGCGGTGGAAACCGGCGGCAATGTCGCCGGATCAAAAGCGAATCAGGAAGTTGAGGTAGACGGTGTTCGCATCATCGGTCTGGCCAACTTGCCGGGAGAAGTGGCGATCAATGCCAGCCAGATGTTTTCATCCAACCTGTTTGCCCTTGTCGAGGAGTTCTGGAATGAAGAAGAAAAACGTTTTGTCCTGGACTTTGAAGATGAAATTCTTCGGGGATGTGTGATCACGCATCAGGGAGAAATTGTAAATGAGATGATCAGGGAAAGTTATAAAACTTAATGGAGTAATGGAGTAGTGGAGTAATGGAGTAATGGAAAAGGACACATATTTTCAGATCTTCAAAAATCTTACAACACTCCAATACTCCTGCACTCCATTACTCCAATAAGAGAATTGCTTTAAAATCCGTATATATTTTTAACCACTGGATAAATTAGACTACAACCATTTGAAGGAGATGAAACCATGTCTATCGGTCTTCTAATCTTTGTATTTGTTCTGGCCGTTTTTCTGGGTGTGGAGCTGATTACCAAGGTGCCATCGCAATTGCATACCCCATTGATGTCGGGAACCAATGCAATTTCCGGCATTACCATCGTCGGGGCACTCACGGCAGCCGGAACCGGAGCCGACACCGTGGCCTCCATCGCAGGAACGATTGCGCTTATTCTGGCCACCATCAACGTGGTTGGCGGGTACCTGGTTACCAACCGCATGCTCGCCATGTTTAAGCGCAAGGACGGGGCGCAAAAATGATGATCAATATCGAAATTCTAATTGAATTCGGTTACATTGTTGCGTCTGTGCTCTTCATCATCGGGATCAAGATGCTCGGCCGGCCTGAGCGTGCCCGGCGCGGCAACATGGTTTCTGCCTTGGGCATGCTGATCGCGGTTATCTCGGCGCTGTTAGAGTGTTGTCTGTCATTTTCTCTGGTGATCGTCGGCATGATCGTCGGTGCCTGTATCGGTGTGATTGCCGCGCGCAAGGTTAAAATGACGTCGATGCCGCAAATGGTGGCCATTTTAAACGGTTTTGGCGGCCTGGCCAGTCTGCTCGTCGGCTGGGAAAATTATCACAGCATGCCCGAGAGCAACCTCTTTATCACCATCGCCATTTTGCTGGCGGTGCTCATTGGCGGTGTCGCCTTTTCCGGAAGTTTGATCGCCTACGGCAAACTGTCGGGAAAACTATCGGGCAAACCGATTTTTTTCTACAGCCAGAAAATCATCAACGGAACCATTATCATTGCAATTTTGTTGTGCGGAGCTATTTTTGCATATAATCCGGCCGCATCATTTTCTTATGTGATGTTCATTGTCATCATCGGTCTGGCGCTGACATTAGGTGTCCTGGGAACCCTCCCCATTGGCGGGGCCGACATGCCGGTGGTGATCGCCCTGCTAAACAGCTATTCCGGTCTGGCAGCCAGCGCAGCCGGCTTTATCATTCTCAACAATGTTCTCATCGTTGCCGGTGCACTGGTTGGCGCCAGCGGTCTGATTTTAACCGGCATCATGTGCAAAGCCATGAATCGTTCCCTGGCCAATGTCCTGTTCGGTGGGTTGCAGGCCGCTGTAAGCGCAGCCGATGCCGGACAGCAGGTCCAGGGGGAACCGCACCCGATCTCCCCGGAAGATGCTTACTTTATCCTGGAGGCCGCCCGCTCGGTGGTGTTTGTACCGGGTTACGGCATGGCCGTGGCTCAGGCACAGCACGCGGTCCGTGAGCTTGGCGATATTCTGGAGAATAACGGCGCCGAAGTTCGTTATGCGATTCACCCGGTGGCCGGTCGAATGCCGGGACACATGAACGTTCTGCTGGCCGAGGCCAATGTCCTTTACGAACAACTGGTAGAAATGGACGATGTCAATCCCATAATGGATACGGTTGACGTTTGTATGGTTATCGGCGCCAATGACGTCGTTAACCCGGCCGCCAGAGAAATCGCTTCCAGTCCGATATATGGTATGCCGGTAATCAACGCTGACAAGGCTAAAACCGTACTGGTCCTCAAGCGCTCAATGGCTGCCGGATTCGCGGGGGTGGAAAATCCGCTTTTTTTCAAAGAAAACACACGCATGCTATTTGGGGATGCCAAAGCATCGCTGCAGCAGTTGGTATCGGAATTTAAAGAAGCCTGACAACCGTTTCACGGTTTTCAGGCTTCGGGTTCAGCGTTCCGGGTTCAGAGGTTCAGGGTTAGGACATCCTTAAATGCTGAACCTTTGGCTAATGATACCCAAACTCTGAACCTTGCCCGCCGCGCCGAAGCTTTAGCGAAGGCGGGTGAACCTTGAACCTTTGAACAGGCACCTGACATCTAATACTATGGATATAAAAATCAAACAGATCGCGGAAAAAATTAAACAACGAGGTAAAAATATCGTATTTACAGGTGCGGGGATTTCCACTGAAAGCGGCATACCGGATTATCGCAGCCAGGGGGGGATCTGGGATAAGTTCCGGCCGGTCTATTTTGACGAGTTTATGAGCCAACGCGAATCAAGAGAGGAATACTGGAGGCGCTGGCAGGAACTTTATCAGGGGATCCAGCAGGCCCGGCCGAATGCCGGGCATACCGCCATTGCCAGGCTTGATCAAATGGGCTTGCTGGAGGCGCTAATCACTCAGAATGTGGATGGGCTGCACCAGGAAGCGGGTCTGGCGGATGAAAAAATAATCGAACTGCATGGCAATACCCGGCGCATCCGCTGTATGAGTTGTCGCATCATTACCCCCACTGAAGAAATTAAAGCACGTCTGGATTCCGGCGACAGGGCTCCGGAATGTGAGTGCAGCGGTTATTTGAAACCTGACACCATTTCATTCGGTCAGGCCATGCCGGTGGATGCAGTCGAAAAGGCCACCACACTATCACATACAAGTGATTTTTTTCTGGTGGTGGGTTCCACCCTGCTGGTTCAACCAGCAGCCCATATGCCGGTATACGCCAAACAAAACAATGCCTTCCTGGCAATTGTCAATTTGTCAGAAACCCCTTGTGATAATATGAGTGACGTGCTTATCAGGGACAAAGCCGGAAAAGTGCTGCAGCGGATTGTCGAAGAAGTGGAAAGGGGCTGATATTGGCCACAGACCCACACAGACATACACAGACATGTTTTTTTTTGTCAACGCGTGTTCAGAATAAGTGGTCTGTGTGCGTCCGTGTGAGTCCGTGGCTAATTCTATTTATCGATTATTGGACTTTCAGATTGTCGATAACCTTAACGGTGCCGTCGGTGCTGCGAGAAATCTGGATGGCCCGATCCTTCTGATACTTGGTGCTGACAATCCCTGTAAGGGTAACAACACCCAGATAAACATCAACATCGATATTCAGAGAACGCACCTCGGGCTCGGCGATCAGTTTGGCTTTGATTTTATTGCTGATCACATTGTCAGTCCAGACATCTCCGAAGCTTCTTTCACCGATCTGGATATTATTTGTGACAGACTTTACTGCCGGAACGTTACGGGCGATTTGCACGGCACGATTGGATTCTTCGCGGGTCGCGACAACACCGGTAAGAATGACGTGGCCGCCGACGGTATCGACATCAATTTGCCGGGCTTTAACAACATCGTCTTTGAGCATTTCAT
>JASFIX010000229.1:0-6577 GCA_050122435.1 Desulfobacterales bacterium | reverse complement strand
TGGACGATTTCGCCTTGCGTCTGCTGGGTCCACTGGATCAAATTCAGGCCCCTCTGATGGGCAAACAACTGGAACAGGGCCGGCAAGACATATCGTTGCGCCGGGAAGAAAACGACGCAAAGTTGCTTTCCCCGGTCAGCGGGGTAGTAACCGATATTAATCCGGCGCTGCGCGAGCGCGGCAGCCGGGACACCGAGGATCCTTACAGTGAGAGTTGGATTTTACGGCTGCACTGTGCCAGTTTGCGGCAGGATCTTAAGAACCTCATGATCGGCGACGAGGCCAGCGAATATTTAGATCAAGAAGTCAATCGCCTTTATGAAGTCATTGAGGAAACCGCCGGACCCCTGGCCGCTGACGGAGGCTATCTAGGTGATGATATTTTCGGCAATCTGCCCCAGATCGGCTGGCAAAAACTAACCCGAGAATTCCTTAGAACTTAAATCTTTTCCAGCCATTAGGTCTTTCCTCCGGTGAATGGGGGAAAGACACTCGCTCAAATTTAAGGGGTTACAGTACATGCTGTAACCCCTTTTTTATGCTTTAATGGATTATCAAAAAAGGTCGTTTGATTTTTTATCAGATGTCCTAAGAATAGTGACTTTAAGCTTTTTTACTCCAAATTGAAGCGCTTTATCCTTTTCAGTTACCTTCATTGCAATATCGACCCGATCCTTGTATCTTCTATTCATTCTATCGGTAACTGTGCAAACACCATAAAGGTCTATGGAAAGTTGGGTGCCAAACGGGACGAAGTTGGCAGCACATCTTTTTAATCCTAGATTAAGGGCAGCACATATATTTTCTCCATTTGCTGCGATACAGGGATCTCCATGGTTTTGTTTTGGATCCCCTACATTGTAGGCTGTAACTTCTCGGATGCTCGTACGAACAGTGTCGTTAAAATCTTCTTTAGTTTCAACCTGAATCTTGTTTGCCTTTTCTGGAGTTTGCATAAGATAATATCTATTTGGCAAATCTAAATTTGAAAAAAAACCACCGTTATCATATAAGGTTTTTTCGGGACCACCAGATGTAAATACTAAAAATGCAAGGATCGGTGTTAGGTGAATTTTGAATTTATTTATCCTCCCTATCTTTGATATTGAACAAGAGCATAATAATTATTTTCTATTTGTAAACCTGGTTGGTAACACCTTCACATCCAATCTATGATCGAACTGATTGGATTAATTTATAAAAACTTCAAAACAAAGAATTTAAAAAATGAGATTTGCCGATCACGAAAGGAGGCGACATGCTAAAAAAAGGTAAAAAATCTGACGATGAAAAAAGCGTTGCCTATAACAACGTCACTGAGCAGAAACCCCCCACAACGGTTCCGCATCCAGAAACCAAGGCGGAACAGACCGTCATTGGCGAAAATATCTCCATTGAAGGCAATATTCGTGGAGATGAACATCTCGTTATCGAGGGTTCAATGAAAGGTAACGTGGAGATGGAAAAGCATAATTTTACGGTGGGTTCAAAGGGGCGGGTTGAAGGCGAGATTAATGCACAGAATGTAAAGGTCAGCGGCCAAATGATTGGAAATATCAAGACACAAGGCAAGGTTGAAATCACCAAAGAGGCCGATTTTATCGGTGATATTCGTACCAAAAGCATCTCGGTGGAAGATGGCGCTTATTTTAAAGGATCAATCGAACTTGATAAAGAGCCTCATAGAAAAACAATATTGTCCGGGAAATCAACAACGGGTACAACCGCTCAGCCAGAAAGCAAGCCTGAGACCCAAATGGCCAAAAAAGAGGCTAAGGAGATTTGATTTTTGGCGACTCCGACTGTACTTCCCCATGATGACTCTCATGCTGGACCTTCCCTATCTGCCTATACCAGTATGATGCTACAAATGTATATTGAAACCCTTACCCGTTACTCGAGAGCTGAGATTCTTGATTTAGGACCCGTATGTGAAGAAAATATCAGGTATTTCGCACAGCGAGTGAAGCGGTTTCATGTCTGTGATATGTTTTTACGACTGAACCGGGCTCGGCGGAAAGGTTTACCGGCTAAAAAAGTATTGGATCATTTAGATTATCTACCTCATAGTTTCGATGGGATAAATCTGTGGGATTTAATCGATCATTTAGGTGATGACGACATAGGCAGATTGGTGAACCATTGCTATACTTTGCTAGAGCCACGGGGACTGATGATAATAACTAGTTTTGAAGAGCAATCGGCACCATCAAAAATACATTCATTCGTTATCGAGCATGGTTGTCAAGTAACCTTTCGCCTTCAGGATCATCTTAACTTACCCTGGTATTATCGCAGCAACAGAATTATTACAGAGATCTTGTCCGAATTTCGCACGGTTAAGTCTTTTCTTTATCGCAATGGTGTACGGGAGTTCATATGCAGACGGGATTAGAAGTGGTTGCAAAACCACATCTGAGGTTCCCGCTGCGGCTGGACCACACTAACCCGCAAACGGGATTCGCATCTGATTCTTCAAATTAGGGTGCAGTACAACCTCATATCGTAGGTGGCTTTTAATTTGGATTAGCGGGTCATATCTCCAATAATTTCGAGCCGTAACCAAAAGATTTGATAAGAATACGATCCAAAATTTGAAAACTTGCAAAATATTTTGAACATGCGTATGCAATATGCAGTTGATCCCTGACTGGACTATGGCAAGTCGTGAGCGGAGATTATGGGATATTAATGATACTGAACTATTGGCAATAGCCCCCGGCTTGGTTTAAATTTGTTGACCGGGGAGGATTTTTACAATAATAACGATCACCAAAATCGAAGAATTCAAGACAGAAATTATTTTATAGAATTGCAGTTGAAAAATTGAAACGATTTGTGTGATTTAAACGTATTACAGAAAGGAAACAGCCATGCCGGGTTTACTTTCCAATGTTGATCCTGACGGTTTTCTGGAATATTCAGTCGTTTTTACTGACCGTTCCCTCAACCACATGTCGCAGTCATTTCAAAAAGTGATGAACGACATTTCGAGAACATTAAAGAAAGCTTACAACGCGAAAGCGGTTGTGCTGGTTCCGGGTGGCGGTACTTACGCCATGGAAGCGGTAGCCCGACAGTTTGCTACCGATAAAAAATGTCTTGTTATTCGAAATGGTTGGTTTAGTTACCGCTGGACCCAGATTTTTGAAGCAGGAAGCATTCCTTCTGAATCTATGGTATTGCAGGCGCGTCGTGTTGACGACGGCAAGCATGCAGCTTTTGCGCCTGCGCCGATTGAAGAAGTGGTGGCTACGATCGAAGCCAAAAAGCCCGACATTGTTTTTGCACCCCATGTGGAAACCTCATCAGGTATGATTCTGCCAGAAGATTATCTTTGCGCGTTAGCTGAAGCCATTCACGCTATCGACGGTCTATTTGTTTTAGACTGCGTTGCGTCTGGAACCATTTGGGTGGATATGGAAGCCTGTGGCGTGGATGTTCTCATAGGTGCGCCGCAAAAAGGGTGGAGCGGCTCACCTTGCAGTGGCTTGGTAATGCTTGGCGCTAATGCACGGGAACGAATCAATTCGACCACCAGCACCAGCTTTGCGTGCGATCTGCTCAAATGGCTTCAAATCATGGAGGCGTATGAGAATGGCGGACATGCCTATCACGCCACCATGCCTACAGATGCCCTCAAGAGCTTTCGTGATGTGATGTTAGAAACCGAAGAACGCGGTTTTGACAACGTGCGGGCATTGCAGCAGGAGCTTGGTGACAGAGTAAGAGCACTGCTGCTTAGCAAAGGCATAAAAAGTGTTGCCGCAGGGGGTTTTCAGGCTCCCGGTGTGGTTGTCAGCTACACTGACGATCCCGATATACACAACGGAAAGAAATTTTTGGATGTTGGGATTCAGATCGCAGCGGGCGTACCCTTGCAATGTAATGAGCCTGAAGATTTCCAAACGTTTCGAATTGGACTGTTTGGCTTAGATAAATTGAATAATGTTGATCGCACCGTTGGCAAACTTGAAGAAGCATTAAATCAGATCCTATAGATAGAATGCCGCTTAAGGTGCGGCTTGTATTTCGATTTTCCAAGATTTTATCCCTTGCGAAGTTTTCTGACATCTCCGACTCTTAGGGTGACATTGGTCGAATCGAAATATTCTGCCAGCGGGATGACGTACTTGCGGGATACACCGGTCATTTCCTTGAATTGCGGTGTGGTGATCTCTCCCCGGGCGCCAAGAAATTCCACCAATTTTTTCTTGAGCATATTGATGGCCTCAGAGTGAAAAAACAGGTCTTCTTTGACTTTTATGATGATCCCTTCGTTCACCAGGTGCATGAGAACTTCCCGTGACCGTTTGGAATCAGCATCCAGAGATTTGGCAAGCTCTTTGAAATAGGGGGGTTCAAGTCCGGCGCTTAGATAGGTTTTCAGAATTTTATCCAAAACATCCGCCTGTTTGCCGCCCAGTGATACCGCATGTGAAGCCAGACGAATGATATTTTCTTCCTGAGCGATTTCTTTGTCTTTGATCATTTGATTCAACGTCAGGTTGAACAGCTTTGAAGTCAAAAGGGGAGGAAACTTGGATTTAAGTTCTTCTTTCGGCTTGCCCGGTTTGAGGGGATTGGCCTCGTGATAATCGGCCAGTTGACGTTGGGTATCGCTTTTAAGCTTTTCAAAGCAGATATTGTGGATATAAATCCGGTTTTCCTTATCAATCTGTATGAGTATTTTTTGAGACAATAGGCCTTGAAGAGCATTTTCAAGCTGTTTATCCGGCAAATTGGTCATCATTTTTAAATGGGTAAAGGAAACCCCCTGGTAGCCGGAGGCTTTAACATGAAATGAAATGATGTCTTCCGGTGCCTGATTGCCAAGTTCTTTTAAACCTTCCACGATGTCTGGCTTGAAACGCTTATGTTTGGAGGGGATCGGATTTAACACCTTTCCACCGCCGATGGTAGATATGGGTGAATAGGAGCGGATGACAAAGCGGTCATCCTTAACGAGGGCTACCGGCGTATCTAGTCGCAGTTGGGCGACGGTGTCTTCACCCGGAGGGATTTCTTCACGATCCAGTACAATCAGATTGCCGAGCACTTCACTGGTTCCGGTATGAAACCGGACCCGGGTGCGATTTTTTAAAGGCTTTTTATTGCTGGCCAGATAATGTAAGGAGACGTCCACCATATAGCTGGCCTCCAGGGTATTAGGCTTGGAGAGCACCTGACCCCGGCTGATCGCTTCTTTTTCAAGGCCCTGAAAATTGATGGCGGTTCGCATGCCGGCTCTGGCTTCTTCGGCACTTTTGTTGTGAACCTGGATTCCACGAACTTTGGACGTGATTCCCGACGGATAGATCATGATCGCACTGCCCACTTGAACCCGGCCTGAAATCAGGGTGCCTGTAATGACAGTTCCAAAACCTTTGATGGTAAAGACACGGTCAATCGGCAGGCGGAACAGATCAGAGGGCGGACGTTCGGGGATTTGGGCGGCAAGTTCATCCAGCGTCTTTACAAATTCGGGGATGCCTTCCTGGGTGAGGGAAGAAACGGTTGCGACCGGAGCGTCCTCCAAAAAGGTGCCCCTGACAAAATCGCGGATATCATCGAGGGCGAGTTCGAGCCACTCCTCATCGACCATATCAATCTTGGTTACGGCCACCATGCCGTATTTTACGCCCAGCAGGGTGCAAATTTCCATATGCTCGCGAGTCTGGGGCATGACGCCCTCGTCGGCTGCGATGACCATAACGACGATATCTATTCCGGTAGCCCCGGCCACCATGTTTTTTACAAACTTTTCATGCCCAGGCACATCGACGATGCCAAGATGCTGCCCACTGGGAAGATCAAGAGCGGCGAACCCCAACTCGATCGTAATACCCCGCTCTTTTTCCTCCTTTAATCGATCGGTATCGGTGCCGGTCAGCGCTTTAATCAGGCTGGTTTTACCATGATCGATATGCCCGGCGGTTCCCAGAATAATTTGTTTCAATAAACAAATCTCCCTGTAAAATTATATGCTGCGAAACGTTCATTCTTGTTTAGCATATATTGATTTTTTTCTTTGCGCCTTCGCGTCTTTGCGTGAGAATTCAATCTTTTCTTTTTTTCCGGAAGTATTCAGCAAGATACGCTAATCCGACCATAATAATGGCCAACCCCACAACGTAAACGGGATCGATGCTGCCGTGGAAAAGCCGGGTAATGATAGCGGCAAACGCCAGGCCCACAATAGCCCTAATGATAAAAATTGAAAACTGATTCACCTTAAAGTCCTTCCGTTTGCTAGTTTTGATGATTCAGATGGGTGCCTGCAGGCTGAAAACTAATCTTTATATGAGAAGCTCAATGGCGTCAATACCTGGTTTTTACACTTGAAATCACAGTGCATATTTGCTAATAATCCGCAATCCGCAATTGAAATATGGTGGGTGTAGCTCAGTCGGTAGAGCACCGGGTTGTGGCCCCGGCGGTCGTGGGTTCAAATCCCATCACTCACCCCATTCAAAGCCTCAATTGAGTTCAACTCAATTGAGGTGGTATTCGATATTGGGTACTGGGTAATAGTTTTTCCGCAATACGCACCAGATCACATTGATGCGGAAAGAAT
>JASFIX010000228.1:0-6585 GCA_050122435.1 Desulfobacterales bacterium | reverse complement strand
TTAGAAGTGGTTTCAAAACCCCATCTAAGGCCCAATGGCTGCGTTGCAGGCCTCCGGTAAATGCTCACATACTCATGTATGCTGAGAACAACGACTTTTCCGATCGGCCTGACGCCTTACCTTGATGCACACATTAATTTTTAAAATCAAGACGTGCAATCCCGCGATCAAGCGGGGAACCTGATCTGAGCTTTTGAAACCACTTCTACTCATTCCAGACGTCCTTAAACAGACGCATCATATTCTCACCTAAAATCTTCCTGGCATCTGGTTCGGTATAGCCTCTGGTCAGCAGCGCATCGGTCAGGTTGGGAAAGTCGGCTGAATTCTGAATGCCCTGCGGGTTTTGGATGGGAAAGTCCAACGCCATGGCGGGGCCCTTTTTTGATTTGCCGGACAGGAGCCAGTCAAAGAATTCTCTGGTTTGTTCTTCGGTAAAGTCGGTTCCGATGGCAACGTGGTCGATACCCACCATTTCAACCAGGTATTCAATAACGTCGATAAAATCTTCAATGGTGGAATCTTTTCCCGCCGGAAGAAACGGGGGGAATACCGTTGCCCCGATGACGCCGCCTTTTTTTGCAAGCGCTTTAATCGCATCATCCGGCTTATTGCGCGCATGACTGCAAAGGCTATGGGGATTGGCATGGGTAAAGGCGACGGGTTTGGCGGAGGCTTCGATGGCATCCATGGTGGTTCGATATCCCACATGCGAAAGATCAATCAGAATCCCCAGGCGATTCATCTCCTCAATCACTTCCAATCCGAACTGGGTCAACCCGGCGTCGATACGCTCGAGGCATCCCTGACCGACAAGATTGGCTTCCATATAAGTTAACTGGATCACCCGAACACCCAATTTGTGAAAAATGGTTAGCAGACCGATGTCTTCTTCAATCGCCGCTGTATTTTGAAATCCGAAGATGATCCCCGTCTTGCTGGCGTTTTTGGCCGCCAGTATATCGGCGGTGCTTCGCACCGGCATGATAAGATCAGAATATTCATTAAAGAATTGATCCCATTTGATGATATTGGCGATGGTCTGGCGGAAGTTCTCTAAAACCGACACCGTGCAGTTAACCGCAGTCAATCCACCATGACGCATGTTACGAAATACCGCTTCACTCCAGTTGCTGATTTGCAACGCATCGACAATAATGGCTTTATCGTGGATGCCTCGACTCCTGTCCTGCATAGAGATGCGCTCCTTTCTATTGACACTTACCCAACAATCACCCTAATACCTATTCGATAGTAATTTTTAAATTATGATCACCCGTTATGCAATGCTTTTTAGCACAATCCCATCTTTAAAATATTGCAAAAGTCGAGTGGTATATTTCAGTGCCTTTGAGTTCTTGACCAGCACTTGGTTCAAAGGTTCAGCGTTCACCCGCCTTCGCTAAAGCTTCGGCGCGGCGGGCAAGGTTCAGAGGTTGGATAACTGCAGAAATGAGTCAGATGTCGAAGCACCAAATTCAACTCGTAACTCGCAATCCGTAACACGGAACGCCTAAACCCAGAACCCTGAACCTTTGAACCTTGAACCCATGAACTGAAACCTAAAAATAGCACCGCGTTTTGTAAATTCCTTGTGGGGCCCAACACGGGTTGAAGAGTTGAGGAGAGAATAACAAAATGGGAGATATCCGAATCACCGGCATCGTTGGCAGTCCGCGGCTCAAGAAAAACACCGATGCCCTCGTTGAGCAGGCACTGGAGGGTTGCAGAAGTGAAGGGGCTCTGGTTGAAACGATATATCTCAATAAATTAGAGATAAAGCCCTGCCAGGCCCACAAAGTCCAGGATGGAAAAGGCTGTATCATGCGAGATGGAATGGATGCCGTCTATGAAATATTCGAGGCGGCAGATGGTCTGGTTTTGGGGACACCTGTTTATTATAATTCGGTGTCGAGCCAGATGAAATTGATGATCGATCGATCCTATTGCCTGGCCAAGGCGATCTCCCTGGGGCCGGGTAAACGAAAATATGTGACCACCGTTGAAAAGCGCAAAAAGGGGATCGTCATCTCTGTTGGCGGAAGCGGAACCAACCCGGACTGCGTTCTCCCGATATTTGATATCTGGTCAAACGAAATCAACCTTGAAATTATCGACACACTGTGTGTTAGTGAAGGTCAACTCGGCAAGCTACCCTTGGAAAGCGAAAAAACATTGGCAACCGCATTTGAAAAAGGTCAAAACCTAGTGAAGCGCTTACTGGAGAATTCCTATTGATTTACAGATCTTTATTTTTTAGGTTAATGGATATTTACTCGACCTGAAGAAGCAGAATTTAGGCCAAAAGATAGTGTGGGCATAAGGCGTCTGTTTAAAAACCAAAATGGAATGAAATTCAGAAAGGAAGCATACCATGACAAGAAAATTTAAAGCCGGCATTCATAACATCTCAGGTTTTGGGTTAAAGTCGCTTTCGGACAGCGAAGTGGATTTCATTCACCAGGCAACATTGCAGGTATTTCAGCATACCGGCCTCAAGGTTTATGGTGAGGAGGCCCTGGAAATTTTTCATGGTGCCGGTGCTGTGGTAGAGAAATTCGAGGACCACGGCGTTGTTAAAATTGCACCGTATATTGTCGAAGACTGTATCCGGCTGGCGCCCCGCACATATGGGTGCTACGGCAGAGAGCGCGAGGATGATTTTATCCTTGAACCATCGCTGGTAAGCTTAAGTTGCGCGGGGGGATGCGTAAACGTTATCGATCCCTATACGCTGGAGCACCGGCCGGGCATGAAAAAGGACTGCGGCAATATCGCCCGGATTTGTGATTCTCTGGATGAAATTGGTGTTTTACTCAGGCCCTGTATTCCCAATGATGTGCCCGCCGATATTTATCCGGTCCATGCGCTGGAGGCGATTGTGAGTAACACCTCGAAACATGTCTTGATCGGGCCGGATAATGCTAAAAATCTGAATAAAATGATACAGGTCGGAGCGGCCTGCGTCGGCGGCATGGAGGAATTCAAGAAGCGACCCATCTTTAGCGCTTCCATTTGCCCTACCAGTCCGCTGGTGCTGGCGCAAAATGTTTGTGAAATGATTGTGGCGGGCGCTCGCCAGGGGGTTGGGCTCTTTATCGTCCCGATGGCCCTGGCCGGTGCCATATCTCCGGCGACCATTGCGGGGACACTGGTATCGACCAACGCGGAGATACTGGGCAGTATCATTCTGGCCCAACTGACGGCCAAAGGAGCTCCCTGCATCTACGCCAATCTGAGCACCATTATGGACATGAAAACCGGGGTTGCGGCCGTGGGTGCGCCCGAATTAGCACGGGTGGCGGCAGGCACAACCCGATTGGCCAAGTATTATGGGCTTCCCTGCCTGGCAGGCGCAGCCATGTCCGACAGCAAGATTCCGGATGCCCAGGCAGCCTACGAATCCGCCCTTAGCACCATGTTAACCGCCCTGGCCGGCGCGAACCTTGTTTTCGGCATGGGGGGACTTGACCATTTATTGACGTTTGACTATGCCAAATTGATCATGGATTCTGAATTGGAAAGAATGGTGATGAACATCCTGGGAGGAATTGAAGTTTCAGATGCGTCGGTGGCGCTGGATCTCATTCACCAGGTCGGGCCGGCGGGAGAATACCTGACTCAGCAGCACACCTACGATCATATGCGTGATTTCTCTCAAAACAAATTATTTGACCGGCGCACGCGCGATGGTTGGAACGAGCAGGGTGCTAAAGACCTGACGGAACGTGCCTACGAGAAGGCCCGCTACCTAATCGAAAACCATCAGCCCAAACCCCTGCCGGAAGGGGCCGCCGCAGCCATGCAAAATATCACAGCGGAATATGAGGCCGAGCTGGGTGTCTAGCAGGCGTAATGTTCGGTCAGATTGTATCAGCGAAATGCCTCTTTACGACAGCGGTGTAAACATAATCGATCATCGTTAAAAAATCGTAAACCGGCAGACCCGTCGCCTGTTGAACGGCCTCGCTGTATGGCGGCATCATGCTGCATTCCAGCAGAAGCGATCTGATTTCGGGATGATCAGAAACGATTTCTTTTGCCGCCTGCACGACTTCGGCCCGGATGCCGTCACTGTCAAGGGTTCCGATTTCATCCACGACCGCATCCTTGAAATGCTTGTCATGCTGTAATCCGCGAATCACAAGCCCGGAGACATCATTCAAACCGATCTTATCGAAAACTTCCGAAGTGAGGGAATCCGAATTTGCCGTCAGCACGCCAATCTTGGCGTTTGCCGGGAGGGTTGACTGGATAAACGGAATCTGCAGCAGGCTGGACAGAAAGACCGGGATGTTCACGGCCTCTTTAACCTCCTCGTTAAAAATCGCCATAAAGCCGCAGTCGCCCGTAATGGCCTTCACGCCTTCGCGTTCCAGCTCCTGTGCGCCGGCGATCATGCCCTTGATGAAGCTGTAATCGTGGGCGAAAATGCGATCGGTCAAAAGCCCTTCCACGGTTTTGAACCGTATGGGATAATCGTAGCTTTTGGCGTTGCCGACATCGCCCAGGATAAACGGGGTTTCGGTGTCAAGCAGGAGGATGCCGATGGCCTCCCCGTAACTCGTTTGGCCTTTGTTTGCCGTAAATATCATTTCATTGCCCCTTTCTAATTGTTGAATGCAAATTCTTTCTATTTTCTTACCTGGATTTTGCATAAGTCGGAGGCTTCCATAGGCAAGGCATTTAAGGCCGAGGCTATAGTGAACTATGCCTCGGCCTTAATAACGCAGCATATGGGAGCCTCCGGCTTACCCGAAGGGTGAAAATAGATGAGAAATAAAATCGATATTCATCCGATTTGTTTTTTATGTAAAGCATTCTCATCTATTTTCATGCAAAAAATTAAATTACAATCAGCTCTGTTGTCGCTTTCGACAACACCTCGGGGCCATCTTCGGTCACCAGAACATTTGATTCGATATTATAATGCCCGTAGTTCGTGACCACGGTCGGCTCTATGGTCACCACCATACCAACCTTCAGCTCGGTATCATCAAACAGCGCAATGTGGGGCGGCTCGGTGGTGGCCATCCCGATTCCATGGCCAACTCGATTAGCCCGGTTCGATTGCGCCGACGAGCAATCGCCGTCACCCCAAATGTCCTTCAATCCGGCCTTCTCAAATTCACGGCTGCATAATTGCGAGAGGTCTGAAGCCTTTATACCGGGTCGGATGGCCGCCACAGCAGTATTGCTGACTCCATTTACGATGTCGTACATGTTCTTTTGCTCGGATGAAGGTTCACCGATGGCGGCAATTCTGGAAAAGTCTGATGAATAACCATTTACCTTGCACCCGGTGTCAATCCAGAGCAGATTGCCCTCTTCCAGGGCATGTTCACTGGGGTTCGGTAAAAATCCACTCTCATAATTATAGGGCCCGGAATTACTCAGCGTCCAGACGGCCGCCCCCCCTAACTCGACGGCCGTGTCATATAAGATCTTGGCTGCATCTTTTTCCGTCATACCGGGCTTAACGGTATTAAAACATTTTTCAAAGGCCTGGCTGCTAATCGAACAGGCTTTGCGCATATATTCCACTTCCGCCTCTGATTTTACCATTCGCAGGCCCCAGAATAGATCTGAGGCATCAATGAAATCCGCCCCGGGGAGCTCCTTGGCCATTCTGACGAAATCATTGTACGGCAACCCCAAGCGCTGTTCGTTCCCCAGCTCGGCGCCGATCCGTCCGGTGTTCAAGCCCAGCTCGTCCCATATTGCCTTTAACATATCGAACGGTAAGGCCCCAAAGGGTGAATAGGTCCGAATATCATCCACCCAGGACTCGCGCTGTTGAGAGTGTTCGAAAAAATCGTGAACGATCAACACCGGGTTTCCCTTCTGCGGCAGCACCATAATTGTCGGCCTGGAAAATGAAAAGTCCCCATGGCCGCCGCTGAAGTAAGTATAATTGGCGGATTCCGTGATGAACAAGGCATCCAGCCCTTCAGCCCGCATTCCCTCCCGGGCTCTTTCCCACCGGCTTTCATACTCTGACCTGGGAAAACGCTTGTATTCTGAACTCATTGGCAACGCCTCCTTTGAAAAATAATCAGCACAATCATTGTGCTGAATGAAAAGTATTAATTAGAAGTGGGTTTCATATTAGACATGCAACAATTCACAAAGCAATCAAAAAATGGATAAAAAGAAAAGCATCCATAATGGAGAAAAACAAAATTCATAGCGCTTTTATTGTTTCGATTTTCAACCGGTTGAACCAGACATGTGCTGTGCGCGCTCAGCAGGCAGTTCTAAGGGATTTGCAGTTGAAATAAACGGGAAAGTTATTTAATATAAGAGTTTTGACCTTAATTGATCGTTTCAAATCGGTGCTTTGGATTCGATCTTATGGAGAAACCCTTGAAAAATAAATCCCCATATGTGATCGCCTGTGCGGTGCTGGCGCTCGATATCAAACACGCTGCCGAGGAGCTGGGAACGGAGGTCGGCACCAAATTCCTGGAAGGCGGCCTTCACAACCGCCCTAACCTGCTTCGTGAAAAACTGCAGGCCGCTATCGATGAAATTTCGGCTTCCGGCCGCTGCGACCGTATTGTTATCGGATACGGCATATGCGGC
>JASFIX010000227.1:0-6684 GCA_050122435.1 Desulfobacterales bacterium | reverse complement strand
CAAATAGTTAATAAAATCAAAGCTAGTTTAAGCGACATTAAGCTAGTTTTTGTACAGTCCTGGCTGCATATTCGCATATCAATAGCATATCCTTTCTCATTTTTTCACCTATAAGCGTACTTTTTTTCCGAATTGATTTCCAAATCTACAAAAATCGCCAATGTGCTATTAAGCCACGCATGTCACAATCCAGAACATTCTGAAAATCTTTAGATTGCCTCATGTATTTCACATTATTGAAACTCGCGAACTATGGCAAGTAATGCGTGGCTCAAATATTCATTACATATATGTAATTATTTTATAAAAATTGATATTCGTACATTATTCAATAAATCACAGGTTGATGCCAACATGAAATAATGATACCCGTCAACAATGGCTTTGCCAAGTTGCGATTCATCCCCACCTGATCATGTTGAGCAAATTGCCAAAAACAAAAAGTAGATCTGTCACCCTTTATAAAAGCCTTGCCATGCACGTTATCTCTACGCGGCTCCCGTGAAATAGCCGTGGAGACTCCGTGGTGGTCCTTGCTGGGTAATGACCGTGTTCGAAAAACTCTTGGTAGGCGTTGTCCATGGTATCGAAGTCCTCAAGGCTCGCGAGATGCACATCAGTTCGCACAATGCGATCCATATCAAGTCCAATCTCCTCCAACATGCTGCGAATGGCAGCTAATACAACGCGGGTTTCCTCTCCCACGTCCCCGAGCACCGCTTGACCTTCAGGAAAATCAGCAGCCACCAAACCCGCGAAATGAGCATAAGTGTCGTCCATGACCACTTGGCTAAAAGGAGCTGCCGACTCGGGAACGGCCTTTGGTTGAATGTGACGAATCATCTGTCCTCCTTTATTAAAAAAGGTCTGTAGGAATTCGCTTTTTGGGGTAGGAACATAGGCCAGGTCCTCTTGTGTGTCAAATAAGAAAGCCACGATAGTCAGAATATTATTGTTATCCAAGCAAGCAGTTTGAGATGACTACCCTTAAATTCGAAGACAAAAGCTAAACCCATTGCAGGATTACGGATATGTATCTGGGCACCGTCGTAGAGCAATTGCCTGATCATTTAATGAGGAATATATCAAAACTGGGCGGCAAAGATGCTCAAAAAGCACTGGATACACTGGCAAAAGACATCGCCACGCCAAGAAATCTCTGGGAATCAGGTAGGACTGATGAGAAAATCGCGCACCTTCATTGTACTGCGGGTGCGGGATTTTCATATCGTAGAAGATGACGGAGAATGGGATAGGCGATAAATCGACCGTCAAGTCGTTTTCATAGCGGATTCCCTCCCGGATGGCAACATCCTCAAAGCGCAGCGCCTCACCTGCCTCGTAAAGCAAATAAGGGATATCTTTTTCGGCAACTGTCTGCCGCAGGGAGCCATCGCGGATGCTGGCGTTAATTATAATCGGGGCACGAAAAGCCTCCGCCAGATGCAGTATTTCCTGATCCCATGTGTTCGCACGAATTCGGGACAGAGTTCGACGCAGATGCCGCACCTTTTGCATCACTCCCGGTCGACCAGGTGTTGCTTCAATTTACGTTTTGGCTTTGCCATTTGAATGATTCCTTGAAACGCAGTCCGGGCAAAATTGTCCTGTTGAAACGACTATCGCGCGGCCTTTCGACGCTCGCGTTCCTTAATGATAATTTCAAGTTCCTTACTCATCTGGCCAGCAATTGCCGTATTTTCCTCGGCGCGCCTTGCCAGATAGGGTAGGGTTGACTCTATCGGCCCGAAAGGAAGGTATTTACTAACATTGTAACCGGCTTTGGCCAGGTTGAAACTGATGTTGTCGCTCATACCGTAAAGTTGCGAAAAATAGATGTGCGGGTGGTCATTTGGGAGGTCTTTTTCGGCCATTAGCTCGATCAGTAGTCTGCAGCTCGCTTCATTGTGGGTGCCCACACAGATTTCCACCACGTCGATATTGCCGATGAAGATCTCCACGGATTTGTCGTATTCCCTGTCCGTATCCTCTTTAGTGGCGTTGATGGGGGATCTGTATCCATAGCGCTTAGCGCGCTCACGTTCCTTTTCTAGATAGGCACCTCGCACGATTTTAATACCCAGTTTATAGTCTTCGGACCGTGCCCTCAGGATCAATCGGAGAAAATAGTCATTGCGGTCCCACCGGTACAGCTGCAATGTTGTAAAGACGATGGCTTTGGCTCGGTTATACCTGGACATCATCTCCTCGGCGAGTTCGTCGATTGCTGTCTGGATCCAGCTCTCTTCCGCATCGATATAGATCGGTTTGCCAGCCTGGTAAGACGCTTCACATATATCCTCAAGCCGGCTTTTCACTTTTTCCCACTCCCGTATCTCTTTTGTTGAGAGTTGCTCATTAGCAGAGATCTTTTTGAACAGGTCGAAAGAACCGATGGCAGTCATTTTCATACAGGTGCAGGGAATGTTGGGATCCGACTTAGATTGCTCGACAATGCGCAGCAGCTCCCTTTTGGTACTCTCGAAGCCTGCCTTGTCTTCGGTTCCTTCCACTGAGTAGTCCAAAATAGAACCGATGTCCGAATCGCCTAACTTGCAGATGACATCCGAATACTCCTTCTTCTGTTCGCCGCCGCAAAATTGTTTGAACACAGTGGCCTTTATCAACGGTTTGACCGGCAGACCCATAGCCAGGGCCCATTTGGCAGCCTGAGAGAGGAATTTGACCAGGAAAGGGTTTTTGGTCAATCGGAATATCAGGTAGGAGAGCCACAGATCTCGGTCCGATTTATGTTTAAAGGCAACTTCTGTATCCTCGAAGGAAACCGCTACATCCGCAACTTCATGTTTTTTTTGCATGTTCATGATGTTCTCCTTTACTCAACCCCGTGTGCTCTCAATAAATCCACCACTTCGGGGAAATAAATGCCCAGTCGCTTCACGGTCTCAAGGGTGGGGATACCCTCCGAGGTCCAGCCCCGGCGTTTGTATACTGCGTCCTGCAATTTTTCGTACTGTTCCTGACGGAATCCGTGGAGCAGGGCCGCTTTTTCCTCCGACGTCTTGCCTGCGATATCCCCTCCGTACTTCTCCGCAAATTGGTCGTCGCAGCGATCCTGGCGTGATTCATACTCTTCGACGGTCACGGGTCCCATTGCGCGGTGGGGAATCTGATCGTGCTCCCGGGAACCTAATTCCATCTTTAAATTGAAGATGCGCTGGAAGTTGTAGACCGCCTCACTCATGGTAATGAGATCAGCAGGGGATGCATCTCGTCCGGTGACGGCATTAAATTACTGTGCATACCATTCTATATGCTTTTCCACTTTGGCTGGGTCGCCGTGGGCGTCCATCAGTAGCGACTCGGTCCCCCTGAGGTGGCCGCAATATTCCAGCGGCCTGAATGTACCAACCCCATGCTGGCCGTCTTTTTTATCTCCGAAGACACCAAAACACCCCCTTTGTTGTTTTACGGAATAGGGGATGGGGGCATGAATAGTGAATTATGGTGCAATCCGAAGATTACCGGATTCCAATAATGTCTTATTGTGGCTTAATTCATTTAACAAAAACGGCACTTAGAATCAATCTAAGTGGCCACAAAAATTTGGTGCCAAAGGCATAAATTTTAAAATATAAAATGAAATCAGATAGTTAATAAAATCAAAGCTAGTAAAATGGACATTAAGCGAGTTTTTATACAGTCCTGGCTGCATATTTGCGTATCAGTCGCATATGAATCCAGTATTCCCTATAACGCCCTTTTTACCCCTAAAAAGGCGGTTTTAGGTCCTAAATCGGTACTATTTTTAGCTCTTTTCCTGAACTATCAATTACTTGCTGCGGCCCGACCCTAGATTCTCTAGAACGTTGATAATATTGGATGGGTTCTCGTAATCTGCCAAAGCCTCTCTCTCAGCTTCCCTGTTTTCCAAGATTAATAAAATTTTCTTCGGTCATTCACCAATCGTCCATAAAAAAAGGGGCATTAGATGCCCCTTTTTTTATACTGGAAATACTTTCAATAGATCGTCTTACTTGGAGGTCAGTGATGTGATGACTCCCTTGCTATCGCATTCAACATTGATGGAATCGCCTTGTTTTAAATTCTTTAGGCTTTCCATATCTATATCTGGACCTGCTTTAAGCTTTTTTACATCACCGGTATCATCTTTTACTGTCAACTCCCCAGTAGCGGGATTGAAGTAATCTACTGTTCCGGTTATTTTTTGAGTCTCATCAGCGGATACAGCTTCAACGGCGATAAATGAGAATACAAAAAGAGCCATAACCATTATATATAAAGATTTTTTGTACATTTTTAACTCCTTAGGGTTTCTAATGAATTTTGTTTTCTTGGTTCGTTTATCCGTGACATTCAACACTAGATCAATTCTTCGTTTCTCCTTTTTTCACACCTCCTTTTTCCGTAGTTCGGCTAAAAATTGCATGCATGCGTTCTATTAACAGTGCAATCGGCATACCAAAATCATCAGTTTCAATATCCAACTGATATTTAAAGATTTATTTTTGCTGGTACAATTTTAAGCATTTTATCTGTGTATGATTTACCTTACACAAATAAAAAAGAAAGAGAATGAAATAAAGCTGTAAGTAACCGACTATTCTCTGTTTAATAAACATTTAAAAATCTTTTTTACGGGGGTACAAAATCATACTCCAATCAAACACTGCGGAGGATACTACAAGGATAGACGTTCTGTAGTTTCAAGTTTTAGGAGGAAAAGCTTTAGTCAGCTTAAGCCGAATTTTTTTCTTATTTATAAATGGCGCTGAAGGCAGGAATTACAAAATTCTATATGATATCAAATAGTTCATAAAATAAATGCTAGTTTTTGTGACATTAAGCCAGTTTTTTACAGTCCTGGCTGCAAATCTGCATATCGGCTGTATATGAATCCAATATTCCTTAAAACGCCCATTTTATCCCCAAAATACTGGTTCTAAGCCAAAATATTTGGTTCTTTCCATAAATTATCAACTACTTATTAAGGTTAGACCCCAACTTGCCAATTTTACGGACCCCAATTTTCAATAATCAAAATGGGGCCCTTTTTTATGAAATCTGAAATCTCTTAAAATAACATTCATTAATTTGAAATTATCGGCGATACTTGATATATATTATTAAGTAGCGCGTTTTGATTTTGAGACGGAATTGAGCCTTGCGCGCCGAGACGGTCCAGTTTTGCTGAAAGATGGTTTTCAATTTGTCTTCATTAAACAATGTAGCTTATATGACCCCATGCCGGATTATCGATCTGTCCCCCTTTTCCAATAGGCTTCATCTTATAATTCTTTTGATGGTCGTCTTATCTTTCCATGGCTGTGCTGGTATGAAGGAAGCTCTGGAGAAACTGCCGCTTCCAATCCAGCATGAGGAAATGATTGAGCGAAATGATTTTTTTGTCGCAAAAGAAGATGACGTCATTGGCCGGTTGGCGATCATCAGAATTGAAAAGGAGGATACGCTGCCGGATATTGCGAGACACTTTAGCCTCGGAATCAATACAGTTAGTGCAGCGAATCCGGGGATAGATGTATGGGTGCCTCAGGCCGGAGAGCGCATTCTGTTGCCTCTGAGCTTTATCCTGCCGGACACCCGTAGAAAAGGTATCGTGATCAATTTAGCCGCTATGAGGCTCTTTTATTTTAAAAAAGAAGGTAAACTATTGGCCGTGTCGACCTACCCGGTCGGTATCGGTACCACAGAGCGGCCCACCCCTATGGGCCGAATGTATGTAACGCGCAAGAAAATCCAGCCGACCTGGTATGTGCCCGCCTCGATTGCTGAAGATCATCGCAAAAAAGGAGATCCTTTGCCGCCTAAAGTACCACCGGGACCTCTAAATCCTTTGGGAAATTACGCTCTCTATTTAAGTAAGTCAGGATATCTGGTTCATGGTACGAATAAACCGGCCAGTATCGGCCTCAGGGCAACCAATGGCTGCATAAGACTCTATCCGGAAGACATAAAGAGACTTTTCGAAAACACCCCGGTAAAAACACCTGTACGTATTGTTCACCAGCCATATCTCGTCGGCCAGCGTGATGGAATAATTTACCTAGAAGCGCATACGCCCTTTGAAGGATCAGGCACCGCTGAGTTGAAGAAAGCATATGCGAAATTGAGAGATATTGAAAAGAAGTCAGGACATGCGCTTGACTGGAAAAAGGTTGGGAAAGTAATGGGCGAGGCCCGTGGCTTCCCAGTCCCCGTATTCGATATGAATCGGGGAAGTGAAAAGGTGGCTGCGGAAACAATAAAACTCTGGCATCCGGGCAAGTTGTATGGCAAACCGGAAATACCGGAACTCAAAACGGACGCCTGGTATGTTCTGGCGGCTACTTTGCGTGACAGGATTGACGCCCTGAGGCTTGCCGCAATTATAAACCATCAGGGTCCGCCAATTCCCGCGAGGGTGTTGTCAACGATCGATCACCACCGTGTTGTGGCCGGACCTTTTAATAATCGGAGCGAGGCTAAAGACGCGGCAAAACGTTTGAAAATTGATTTGGAAATAGACGGTATATTGGTTGAACCAATAAAGGAGAGTTAGCCAATTGCGACTTTGCTTTCACGTTCAAGCCTCTTAAATTATTGAAATATTTCTAGCCAGAGCCTGAGGCGGCCCTGCATTGAGAAATCAAGAAATGATTGTACTTCAACTCCAAAAGAGGTACATTTTTTGCAGCAAGTAAA